>JALOSN010000403.1 GCA_025458415.1 Hydrogenophaga sp. | reverse complement strand
GCCTCGATGGCAGCCGCGTCGGTCGACAGCAAAGCCTTTTCAAGCTCGTCCAGCTGGGCTGTCAGACGTTCAAGCCACGCGGCGGCCTGCACAGTGTTGGTCGTCATGGACAGCGTCCTGGTCGGTGGGCGGGCTGTCAGCCGCGTGCGCCGCCCAGCATTTCGGCGGCGTTGGACAGCATCTTGTCGGCGATGGCTTCGGCGTTGACCTGGAAGCTGCCATTGGCGATGGCGGCCTTCATGGCCTCGACTTTTTCGGCGTTGAACACCTCGCTGCCGCCCGATCCGGCGGACGACAGCGCCTGGCTGGTCGATGCCGACAGGCTGACCGTCACCCCGGGCTGGGCTTTCGGGGCCGCCTGTGCCGGAACCGCGGCCGGCGTGGCAACGCCTTCGGCGCCTGCTGCGGGTGCAGCCGGGGCTTTCTGCGGTCCACCGGCCACCGAGCCGATGTAGGAATCCGACGATGATTCGATCTTCATGTCACTCTCCGTACCCCGTATCAGGGGTCTTGTGGAAAGACTATCGACGCGCCAGCGCGGAACTTTAACCCTATTTCTTTCAATCGATCGGCCGCGGATGTGATGGGCTTCACAGCTGGACCTCCACCGTCTGTCCGTCAAGCACGGTCCCGGTGACCACCCGCCCCCCCGAGAGCCGGACCCGGACCTGCTGGCCGGTCACCCCGGGGCCCAGGGCCTGGCCGGTGACCACCACGTGCAGTCCCCCCATGGAGCTGCTGACCCTGACCTGGGCGCCGGGGCCGAAGGCCGGGACCGGCCGGACCATGTTCTGGCGCAGGGCCTGACCCGGGCGCAGGGCAAACGCGGCCTGCTGGCCGACCCACAGCTCCGGTGTGGCCAGCACGCTGGCGTGCTGGTCGGCCCAGTCGATTTCGGCCACTTCGGCATCTTCTTCAGTCAGGACGCTGCCGGCGTTGACCGGACGGCGCAGCACCCAGGCCGGACCCCAGGCCTTGACGGTCACCGGCACGAAAACGTTCCAGCGAACCGGACCTTCCAGGCAGCGCAGCCCGATCCGGCTTCGGCCCCACAGCCGGGTGCCGGTGGGCAGATAGGGTTCCACGCGGGCACAGGGTGCCAGGCGCAGGCGCGGGTCCAGGCTGCCCAGGATGACCTCGGGCCGCAGCACGCTGGACCCGCTCTGCCCGATGCTGGCATCCATGGCGGGTTGCAGGTAATCCATGGCCAGACGCTCGAGCTCGGCGCTGTTGCCGCTTTGCACCTGCAGCGGCCCCTGGACCTGGACGGTGGCAGGCTGCCCGTGTGCGCCCGTGGCCGGCAGGGCCAGACAGACGGCCGCCAGCGCCCAGAGCAGGGCGGTGTTCCAGAAGTTCTCGGCGAACGGGTGGGCGGTCTTCATGGTGGCGATTCCTGACGGGGCGGGCCTGGCAGCCGGGTGGGGCCGGGCGCCTCTTTCTCAGGTTGCCACTTTAGGTGCAGGCGGGCCTGTCCAAAGGCGGGAAATGCCACGGAAACGGGCGGCTGTTCCCTTCTTTGGCCGCCCTCAAGTTTTTCCATACTTGCCAGCACACCGGTGCCACAGCCATGTGCCACTGCCCTCAACCGAAGTGTCTGGAGCCCGACATGCTGGAACGGATGACCGCCCGACTGGACAGCCACGGCAGCGCGCTCGTGCTGCGTGCGCAGCGCCAGCAGCTCATTGCCAGCAACATCGCCAATGCCGACACCCCTGGCTATGTGGCCCGCGACTTCGACTTCGCCGCCGCCCTCAAGAAGGTCAATGGTGGTCCGGCCAGTTCCAGCATGAGCCTGACCAGCCAGGGGCACATGCGCCCCGGCAACGCCGATCCGCGCCGACCGGACCAGGTCTACGCCCTGAACGCCCAGCCGGCCATGGACAGCAACACGGTCGACCTGGACCGCGAGCGGGCCAGCTTCGTCGACAACGCGGTCCAGTACGAGACCACGCTGCGTTTCATCAACGGGCATGTCAAGACCATGCTCACCGCCATCACCGGCCAGTGACCCTGGTCGTCGGTTGACAGGAGGACCCCATGTCCATGCTCTCCATCTTCAACATCTCCGGCAGCGCCGTCAGCGCGCAGTCGCAGCGCCTCAACGTGGTGGCCAGCAACCTGGCCAACGCCGACGCGGTGGCCGGGCCGGACGGCCAGTCCTACAAGGCCCGCCACGTGCTGTTCCAGACCGTGGCCATGGGTTCCGACGCCTCGCGGGGCGTCAAGGTGCAGGACATCGTCGAGAGCGATGCGCCGGGCCGCCGTGTCCATGCGCCGCACCATCCCAGCGCCGATGCCCAGGGCTATGTCACCCATTCCAACGTCAACCCGGTCGAGGAGATGGTCAACATGATCTCGGCCTCCCGTTCCTACCAGAACAACGTCGAGGTGATGAACACCGCCAAGACGCTGCTGCTCAAGACCCTGCAGATGGGCCAGTGAAACCGGAGCTGAATCATGTTTGCCCAACCCATAGACCTGACCAACCTCGGCACCACCGCCGGCAGTTCCACCGCCGGCGGGGCGCGCAACGCCACCGACCCGCAGGCCTCGCAGGACCGGTTCCTGAAGCTGCTGGTGGCCCAGCTGAACAACCAGGATCCGCTCAA
>JALOSN010000402.1 GCA_025458415.1 Hydrogenophaga sp. | reverse complement strand
GGCCATGGTCTTGACCATCTCCACGGTCATGACACCCGGTGCCGAGCAGCCCAGGAAGACGTCGGCTCCGTTGACCGCGTCGGCCAGGGTGCGCGCCGCGGTCGTCTGGCAATAGCGCTGCTTGGACACATCGAGCCGGCCGGCCTTCGCGTCCTCCCGCTCGCTGTGGATCACGCCCTTCGAGTCGCACACCAGGATGTTCTTCGGGTCGACGCCCAGGCCGACCATCACATCCAGACAGGCAATGGCGGCCGCACCCGCACCGGACACCGCCACCTTGACCTGCCCGATGGCCTTGCCCACCAGTTCCAGACCATTGAGCTTGCCCACCAGTTCCAGACCATTGAGCAGGGCGGCGCTGGAGATGATGGCGGTGCCATGCTGGTCGTCGTGGAACACCGGGATGTTCATGCGCTCGCGCAGCTTCTGCTCGATGGTGAAGCACTCGGGCGCCTTGATGTCTTCCAGGTTGATGCCGCCCAGCGTCGGTTCCAGCGCCGCGATGATCTCGACCAGCTTGTCCGGGTCACGCTCGGCCAGCTCGATGTCGAACACGTCGATGCCGGCAAACTTCTTGAACAGGCAGCCCTTGCCTTCCATCACCGGCTTGCCGGCCAGCGGGCCGATGTCGCCCAGGCCCAGCACGGCGGTGCCGTTGGTGATCACACCCACCAGGTTGCCCCGGCTGGTGTATTCGGCGGCCAGGCTCGGATCGGCCTGGATCGCCAGGCAAGGGTAGGCCACGCCGGGCGAATAGGCCAGCGAGAGGTCACGCTGGTTGGACAGCGGCTTGGTGGGGGTGACGGCGATCTTGCCCCTGCTCGGTGTGCGGTGGTACTCGAGTGCGGCGTCGCGCAGGGCTTGTTCTGCAGGGGTCATGGTGTTTCCTGGATGCGGGCCGCCCGGCAGGGCGGGCGGTCATTGTGACACGCTGAGCAGATCCGACAGCGTGCGGGCAATCACCTTGGTGGCGCGGCGAAGGTCCGCCAGTTCCAGGTGTTCATCGGCCCGTTTGGCGTTCGATTCGCGCACCGTCCGCGGGCCGGCGCCGTAGATCACGCCGGGGATGCCGCGCTCCACGTACAGGCGCACATCGGTGTACAGAGGCGTGCCCAGGGCCGGGATCGGTTCGCCGAACAGCGCCTGCCCGTGTTTCTGGATGGCCTGCACCAGCGGAGCATTGCCAGTCAGCGGCTTCATGGCGCGCGCCAGCAAGATGCGGCGGATGTCGACCCGGATGTCCGCGCCACCGCGCGGAGGCCGGTAGCTGGCGACTGCATCCTCGATGGTGCGCCGGATCGACGCTTCCACTTCGGACGGGTCCTCCTCCGGGATCATGCGCCGGTCCAGCTTTAGCACCACCTTGCCTGGAATGACATTGGTGTTGGTGCCGCCCTGGATCAGTCCCACGTTCAGGTAGGGATGGCTGATGCCATCAACGCCCGATCGCACCTTGAGGTAGTCGGCATTCAGGGCATACAGTGCATTCAGGACGTGGGTCGCGCCCTGCAGGGCATCCGTACCGCTGTCGGGTATGGCCGCATGCGCCATGTCGCCGTGCACCGTCACTTCCAGCTGCAGGCAACCGTTGTGCGCCACCACCACCTGGTAGCTGAAACCAGCGGCGATCATCAGGTCGGGCTTGGTCAGGCCCTGGTCCAGCAGCCAGCCAGGGCCGACCTCGCCCCCATACTCCTCGTCATAGGTCACGTGCAGTTCGACCGCACCCCGCAACGGCACGCCCGCCGCCTCCAGGGCGCGGATGGCGTACGTGAAGCTGGCGATATCGCTCTTGCTGACCGCGGTTGCACGGCCGTAGATGCGGCCGTTCACAATCTCGCCGCCATACGGGTCGTGGGTCCAGCCGTCGCCGGGGGGAACGACATCACCATGGGCATTGAGCGCGATGGTCGGGCCGTCGCTGCCGAAACGGCGGCGGACGATCAGGTTGGTGACGCTTTGCAGACCCGCCGCCCTGACGTCGTCGTCAGGCACGGCATGGCGCTCGGGCGACAGGCCCATGGCCGTCAGGAGTTCGGCCGTGCGTTCGGCGTGGGGCGCGTTGTTGCCCGGTGGGGTGTCGGTGGGAACGCGCACGAGTTCCTGAAGAAAGTGCACTTCCTCGTCGAAGTGGCGGTCGATCCATTCGTCCAGTCGTTCGTACGTTGTGGTCATGGTGGCGTGTTGTGGAGGGTGAGCGGGCGGCGCAGCGTCGCGGAAAAGGCCTCAGCCTTCCCGGGCCAGCTGGCGCAGCAGATGGTCAAAGGCCTGGACAGCCAGATCCATGTCGTCGGCGGTGGTCGACTCCAGCGGGTTGTGGCTGATGCCGCTGTTCTCGCCACGCACGAACAGCATGGCCTGCGGCATGATCTCGTGCAGCTTCATGGCGTCGTGTCCGGCGCCGCTGGGCATGCGGTGCAGCGGCACACCCAGTGCGGTGGCGGCCGCTTCCCAACGTGTCTGCCAGGCGGGGGCACTGGGTGCGGCAGCGGCGCGCATGGTCTCTTCCAGGGTGTGATGAAGACCGCGGCGTTCACAGATCTCGCTGAGCTTCGCCAGCACGTCGCGCACCAGTGCATCGCGCTGTTCATCGGTCGGCGCCCGCATGTCCAGGCTGAACTTGCAGACGCCGGGCACGACGTTGATGGAGCCGCCCGGCACCTGCAGCATGCCCACGGTGGCGACCGAGTCGCCGTCCCGCGCGGCGCGCTGCTCGGCGCAAAGGATGAGTTCGGCCACCGCCGCGGCGGCGTCACGGCGGCGGTCCATGGGCGTGGTGCCGGCGTGGCTGGCTGTGCCGATGACCTCGCCCACAAAGCGCACGCTGCCGTTGATGCTGGTGACGATGCCCAGCGGCAGGTTCAGTTCGTTCAGTACCGGCCCCTGCTCGATATGAACCTCGACGAAGCCCAGGTACTGCGCCGGGTCGCGCTGCAGCTT
>JALOSN010000401.1 GCA_025458415.1 Hydrogenophaga sp. | reverse complement strand
TGACCCTGGGCTACTACCTGTTTCGCCGGCCGATCGCGGCGGTGCGGGAATGGACCGGGCTGTGAATGCCGCCAGCGGCTCCCTGACCCTGCCGGCCGGTGGCAGTCCACGCCGGCGGATGCCCTTGCCGGCCATCCGGGACGAACTCAAGCTGATGCCGGCTGCGCCCAACCCGGACGGCACACCTGCCTGGGTGATCCAGGATCCGGTGCGCAACCGCTTCTTCCGCATCGGCTGGCTGGAGTTCGAGCTGCTGCTGAACTGGGCCGGTTCGGATGCGTCGACCCTGGTCCGGGCCGTCAATGCCCAGACACCGCTGAACGCCACGGCCGACGACGTCAAACGGCTGCTGGGTTTTCTGGCCGACAACGAATTGCTGCGCCTGGACCAGGCCGCCGATGTGGACCGGGTGCGCGCGCGCCTGGCACGCACCCGGCGTGCACCGCTGGAGTGGTTGCTGCACAACTACCTGTTCTTCCGGCTGCCGCTGGTGCGGCCGCAACGCTGGCTGGCTGCCACCGCTCCGTATCTGGCGTGGTTGCAGACACGCACCACCGCCGTGGTGATCGCCCTACTGACGCTGCTGGGCCTGTACCTGGTGTCGCGCCAGTGGGACAGCTTCACCCACACCTTCGTGGACCAGATGACCTGGTCGGGCGTGCTGGGTTACGCCTTCGCCCTGGTGTTTGCCAAGGCGGTGCACGAGCTCGGGCACGCCTATGCGGCCACGCGGCATGGGGTCCGGGTGGCCCACATGGGCGTGGCCTTTCTGGTCATGTTTCCGATGCTGTACACCGACACCGGCGAAAGCTGGCGTCTGAAAGATCCGAAGCACCGCCTTTCGATCGCCAGTGCCGGCATCGTCGTCGAACTGGCCCTGGCCGGGCTGGCGACGCTGGCCTGGACCATCACGCCCGATGGCGCCCTGCGCAACGGTCTGTTCTTCCTGGCCACGACCAGCTGGGTGCTGACGCTGGCGATCAATGCCAGCCCGTTCATGCGTTTCGATGGCTATTTCATCCTCAGCGATCTGCTGGACATGCCCAACCTGCACGAGCGTGCCGGTGCGCTGGCCAGGACCTGGCTGAGGCGGCATCTGCTGGGCTTCACCGATCCCTGGCCCGAAGACTTCCAGCCGGCCCGCCGACGCGGGCTGATCGCCTTTGCCCTGACCACGTGGATCTACCGGCTCGTGGTGTTCCTGGGCATTGCGGTGCTGGTCTACCTGTTCTTCTTCAAGGTGCTCGGCCTGTTCCTGATGGTGGTGGAACTGGTCTGGTTCATCGGCAAACCGGTCATGAAAGAACTCAGGGTATGGCATGAGCGTCGCGCCGAGATCCGCTGGTCGCGCCGCGTGGCGGCTCTGGTTGTGCTGGGCCTGCTCGGGCTGCTGTTGCTGCTGCCGCTGAACACCCGGGTCCATGCCCATGGCTGGCTGAGGGCTGAGGATCAGCAACTGCTGTATTCGCCTTTCGAGGCACAGCTGACCGCGCTTCCGGATCAGCGTGCGTTCAGCCAGGGCGATGTGGTGTTCGCGCTCGATTCCAAGGTGCTGGGCATCGACCAGGAAAGGTCACGCCAGCTGGCCCTCGCGCGCGAACGCCAGATGGCCGGACTCATGGGTTTGCCCGACGGCGAGTCGCAGCGGCAGCTGCTGGCCTCCCAGAAGGCCCTGTTTGAAGCCGAAGAACGTGCCAGCACCGAACAGCGGGGCCGCCTGATCCTGCGTGCCCCCTTCGATGGGGTTCTGCACGACCTGGATCCCGAACTGGGCAAGGGTGTCTGGGTCCGGCCCCTGCAGCCGCTGGCGATGCTGGTCAATCCGTCGCGCTGGGTGGTCGATGCCTATGTGGCCGAGGCCGACCTGTCGCGCATCGAGGTGGGTCAGCTGGTGCGGGTGCGCCAGATGGTCGATCCGCCGGTCTGGCGCGATGGCCGGGTGAGCGCCATCGATGTGGCGCGAACGACCGCCTTGCCCACGCCCATGCTGGATGCGAGCCACGGCGGTCCGCTGGCGACGGTGCCGGGGCCGGCGGTGGCCTTTCAGCAGCAGGTGCCTGTCGCCCGTGACGCCCTGTTCCGGGTGCGCGTCGAGCTGGACGATCCGGTTGCGCAGGACCGGATTTCGCTCGTGCGGGTGCAGATCGACGGCCATCCGGAGGCCCTCATCCAGCGAATCCTGCGCAGCGTCGTTGCCGTGTTTGTGCGTGAAAGCGGCTTCTGACGACAAGGCGCGACGGTGGGGGCAGCCGGTCCAAAAATGACGCAGATGCCATGCAACGCCGGCATGTTTCTGGGATCATAGAAACATGACAACCGTTCGGGTGGCCACCTACAACATCCACAAAGGCGTGCAAGGGCTGGGTCTGGCGCGGCGGCTGGAGATCCACAACCTTGTGCACGCGGTCGAGCAGTTCGATGCCGACATCGTGTGCCTGCAGGAGGTGCGTCGGAACAACCGCAAGATGGAGCGGCTGTTCACCCGCTGGCCCGACCTGGACCAGGCCGGCTACCTCTCTCCCGAGGGATACGAATCGGTCTACCGCACCAATGCCGTGACCCGACACGGCGAGCACGGCAATGCCTTGCTCTCGCGCTGGCCGGTGATGGCCAGTGGCCA
>JALOSN010000400.1 GCA_025458415.1 Hydrogenophaga sp. | reverse complement strand
GTGAGCATCTCCTCCAGCTCCGCGCGCGTGCAGCCCAGCTGCACCAGCGCCTTGACATGAAACCCGATGCAGCCCGAGCAACGCTGCGTGACGGCAATCGCCAGGGCCACCAGCTCCTTGTGTTTGGCGCTGAGGGCACCGTCGGTGATTGCGGCCCTGGCCAGTTGACCGAAACCGGCCATGGCCGTGCCCTGTGTCTTGCGAAACGGGGCCAGGCTGGCGTTGATGTCGCGCATCAGGTTGTCGTGGTTGAACGTGCTCATCGGAAGGCTTCCTTCAAAAATACCCATTGGAGTATCAACATGCCCAGGCTGTCGCGCTTTGCGCTTGATCAAACCGGCGTGCCGTGCCACGAAGAGAGACCCGAATGAGTGCCGCCAACGGACTGGCCCTCGGTGCGGTGGTGCTGTGGGCATCGCTGGCGGCGCTGGGTGTCTCGCTCGGCCATGTGCCACCGTTCCTGCTGACCGGCCTGGCGCTGATCGTGGGCAGCCTGATCGCCCTGCCGCTGTCCCGCTTCGACCTGCGGCAGTGGCGCGTGCCGCTGTCGACGCTGGTGATCGGTGTGTACGGCCTGTTCGGCTTTCACTTCCTGCTGTTCATTGCGCTGCGGCACGCACCGCCGGTTCAGGCCAACCTGGTCAACTACCTCTGGCCGCTGGGCATTGTGGTGATGGCACCCCTGTTTCTGCCCGGTGTGACACTCACCAAGCGGCACGTCATGGCCGCACTGATCGGCTTTGCGGGCGCTGCCCTGGCCATCCTGGGGCGCGGCGGAGACGGGGCCGATGCCGTCTGGGCCTGGGGTTACCTGCCGGCGCTCGGATCGGCCTTCATCTGGTCCAGCTACTCCCTGCTCACCCAACGCGTTCCGCCGTTCCCGACCTCGGCCATCGGCGGATTCGCCATGGCATCGGGCCTGCTGTCGCTGGCCTGCCATGCCCTGCTGGAGCCGTCCGTGGCACTGTCGGCACGCGACTGGGGGCTGATCGTGCTGTTGGGACTGGGACCGCTGGGCGGGGCCTTCTTTCTCTGGGATGCGGCCCTCAAGCGGGGCGACGCCCGGCAGATCGGCGTACTGAGCTTCCTGACACCCTTGCTGTCGACCCTCACCTTGCTGGCCCTGCGCGGGGAAACCCCGAGTCCCTCGCTGGGGCTGGCGGCTGTCATGATCATCGGGGCGGCCGTTATGGCGACGCGGGCACGCTGAGCCGCTGCTTCAATCGTTCATCAGCGCCGCCGGATCGTCGGCATGCAGCACGCTTTGCGCCCAGGCCGCCAGCTTGCCGGTGTCGCAGCGCAGGATCTGCTGCTTCACGGCCAGGATCTGGGACGGGTGCATCGAAAAGCTGCGCAGCCCCAGCCCCAGCAACAGGCGCGTCATGCTGACATCGCCCGCCATCTCACCGCAGACACTGACGCTCTTGCCTGCGGCCTGTGACTGGGCAATCGACTGGGCCACCAGCTGCAGCACCGCCGGATGCACCGGATCGTACAGATGGGCCACCGACTCGTCGGCCCGGTCGATCGCGAGCGTGTACTGGATCAGGTCATTGGTGCCGATCGACAGAAAGTCGAAGTGGCGCAGGAACAGCGGAATGGTCAGGGCCGCAGCCGGCACCTCGATCATTGCGCCCAGGCGCACAGGACCATAGACCGCCCCCCGCTGGTCCAGCTGTTCACGGGCGCGGGCAATCAGCGCCATCGTCTGGCGGATTTCCCCGGCATGCGCCAGCATCGGAATGAGCAGGTGGACCGAGCCGTGCGCGGCCGCCCGCAGGATGGCCCGGAGCTGGGCGAGGAACATGGCCGGCTCGGCCAGGCTCCAGCGGATGGCACGCAGACCCAGCGCCGGATTGAGGTGATCCTCCCGCACGCCACGGTCCAGGGGTTTGTCGGCACCGATGTCGACCGTGCGGATGGTGACCGGCAAGCCCTGCATGCCCTCGACGGCCTGCCGGTAGGCCCGGTACTGCTCCTCTTCGTCGGGCAGTTTGCCATCCCGCCCCATGAACAGAAACTCGGTCCGGAACAGGCCGATGCCGACCGCGCCCGCCCGCAGCACCGCCGGGATGTCCGCCGGCTGTTCGATGTTGGCCAGCAGCTCGATCTTCTGCCCGTCAAGCGTGATGGCAGGCGTGTTCTTCAGGCGTGCCAGACGTTCGCGCTCGACTTCGCCCTGTCGCTGCTTGGCCCCGTACTCCGCCAGCAGGGCCGGTGACGGGTCGACCACCACGACACCGGCATCCCCGTCGATGATCACCCAGTCGTCCTGCCGCACGAGGTGGCTGGCCGATCGGGCACCGACCACCGCCGGTATGTCGAGGCTGCGGGCCACGATGGCGGTGTGGCTGGTCTTGCCGCCGACATCGGTCACGAAACCTGCGAACACGCTCTGCTTGAACTGCAGCATGTCGGCGGGCGACAGGTCGTGCGCCACCAGCACCAGCGGCATGGCCGCCGTGCCTGCAGGGTCTGTGCCGACCGGACCGTGGTCACCCGGCGAAGCCACTGGTGACGCCACGCCCCGCATCATGCGCAGCATGCGCTCGACCACCTGTTCGAGATCGGCCTTGCGTTCACGCAGGTAGGGGTCCTCCATCTCGTCGAACTGGCGGGCGATGATCTCCAGCTG
>JALOSN010000399.1 GCA_025458415.1 Hydrogenophaga sp. | reverse complement strand
GGTCACCGGCATCCACAACGAAGACACCATCGAGCAGTACCGCATCAATGGCTTGCGCCTGGGCCGCCTGCTCTACCAGGGCCGCTGGTTCGACCCGCAGGCCATCATGCTGCGGGAGACCGCCCAGCGCTGGGTGGCGCGCGCCGTGACCGGCGAAGTGACGCTGGAACTGCGCCGCGGCAACGACTACTCCATCCTCAACACCGAGTCGCCCAACCTGACCTACGCGCCGGAACGCCTGTCGATGGAGAAGGTGGAAGACGCGCCGTTCAGCCCGCTGGACCGCATCGGCCAGCTGACCATGCGCAACCTGGACATCACCGACACCCGCGGCAAGCTGGGCATCTATGCCCAGACCGGACTGCTGTCGCTGGGCGAAGGCGCCAGCATGCTGCGCCTGGAAGGCGAGAAGCAGCCCTGAGTCTGTGCCGGGCCGGGGCGCATGGCCGCCTCAGCGCGGATGGTCGATCCGTTCGAAGCGCCGCTCGATCAGGTCCGGGTCATCGAAGTGCCTGCGACCCACGAAAGCCGTCGCGTGGTGTCCCCACTGGCGCTGCGCGCCGGGGTTGCGGACACCCATGGGCCAGAACAGCCAGCGCTCACCGCGCTCGGTGCCGCTCACCATGCCGTCCGGGCCGTACAGGCTGCGTCGCGCCTGCGGCCCTCCCGGCGGCCAGGGCAGGCTGCGCAGGGCATCCTCGTCGTCAAAGGTGTACGGGATGCCCTCCACGTGCGAGGAAACACCCAGCGCCATGAGGTAGTGGGTGGCGCTGTCCAGCCGCAAGACCACCCGCTCACCTGGCCCGGGGTGCACCAGCGGACCGGGGCTGAAAACCCACTCGATGCCGGGTTCCGGCAAGGGCTTTTCGCGCAGCCGCCTGTCCGGGAAAAACAGGTGGTAACAGCCGCAGGCATGGATGCTGTCGTACAGCAGGGGCCTTCCCTGCTCGTCGAGCGTCACGCGCCAGATCACCCCATCGAGACGCCCTCCCAGCAGGTCCAGCGGCCCGGTGCGGGGCCGCTCGGAGAACCAGATCAGGTACACCAGTTGCACCAGCGTTTCGCCACCCAGGCGGGTGAAGGCGATGCGGCGGTAGACCACCGGCTGGTCGGGTTGCACCGTGGGCCAGCCATCGGCTCCCCAGACGATCCGGCCCGGCCGGTCATGGTCCGCCCGATGCCGGATTTCGAACACCGGTGCGTGCCGGTCCAGCAGGGCCCCGGCCAAGGCCGGATCGAGCCTGGGCAGCCCCAGGGCATCGGTCGGCGTCCCCTGCAGGGCCTTTTCCAGCAAAGGGTTGCCCACCTGCGCGGCTGCGGATGGTGTGTAGCGCCTGAAGGGCTCGTCTGTCCGCGCCCGCACCGACTCACGGGCGAACGTCTCGAGGGTCCCGGCCTGCCAGCGCTGCACACCCCAGCTGAAGGGCAGACGGCTGAGCGGATAGACACCCACCCAGCGGGCTACCGTGCTGTAAGCGTCGGGCACCGGGTCGGCAGCCAGCAGTTGGGCCTGTAAGCCGGGCTCAGCCAGCACCGCCGCGGCCAGCCGGTCGCTGCAGTCGTTCAGCCGACGGCGGGCCTGCTCGCGCGCAAGCTCCCCATACGCCACCGCCATCCAGCGGGTCAGCACGGGGGCGGGCAGGTTGGCCAGCTCCACCGTCTGTCCGGCACGTCCCTGCCGCTGCAGCAGGCCGACCCAGTCGGCCATGGCGGCCGGACCGCGCGAGGCCTGGGCGCGCAAGGCGTCGCTCAGGCGGGAGGCCCTGAGATGAGGGAAACCGCGGAGCCGGACTTCCTGCGCATCCCGCACGCCCGCCGCATCCACAGCCTGATCAAGCGCATCCATCCATGCCAGACAGGCCGACAGCTCCGGATCGGCTCCCTGCCATGCGTCTGCCTCGGGTCGCGACAGGCTGGCGCAGCCCGACAAGCCCAGCAAGACGGCCAAAAGGCCTGCAGCACGGGACCAGCCTGTCACCCCGGACCCCTGGCCAGCCGAGCCCTGCGCTCGATTTCACTGACCAGCCCCTCGAACTGCCGGCGCAGGTTCTCGCGCATCACTGGCCTTGTCAGGAAACCGGGCAGGCGCGAGGCCGGCTCCACCCTGCCTTGCCATTCCAGCAACTGCAGGCGAACGCCACCGGGACCATCCACCGGTGTGAGCCGGTATTCGCCTTCCAGGCGGCGCAGGTCGCCCCGCAGCAGGCGCACCCGGATGCGATCGGGCGGCATCTCGTGCACGGTGACCACCACATCCACCGAGATCCCGAAGAACAGCACCTGCGCCCGCCCCGACTGGGCCACCGTGGCGCCGTCAGGACGGCGTTCGAGGATCTCGCTGCTGGACATGCCAGGCACCCAGTCGGCCACATTCTCGTAATCGGTGATGGTGGACCAGACCACGTCATGTGGTGCGTCCAGCACCACCCGCATGTGCAACTCCAGCGCCCTGTCGTGCTCCTGTGTGCTGATATCGACCGGTGCCGCCATCAGCCAGGCAGGCCAGGCCCATGAGCACCACAGGCAGAGCAGCACGCGTGCCGATCCGTGACACCATGACTGCATCGTTGTGACAGGGGCCATGGCCTTGCTCCGGTCGTGTCCGGTGCCCTCGGGGTACGTCTCAGAGCACCACCGGCTCCGGCTC
>JALOSN010000398.1 GCA_025458415.1 Hydrogenophaga sp. | reverse complement strand
CGCCTGTCCATGGTCGAGGTGCTGGATTCGCCCAGCCTGTTCCTGCAGGGCATGGCTGGCAGCCGCCTGCCGATCGCCGTGGCGCACGGCGAAGGCTTCGCCAACTTCAAGCACCGTGGCAATCCGGCCCAGGTCATCGCCGCCATGCGCTTCGTGGACAACCACGGCGCTGCCACCGAGCAGTACCCGTTCAACCCGAACGGCAGCCCAGGTGGGCTGACGTCCGTCACCACGGCCGACGGCCGCTTCACGGCCATGATGCCGCACCCCGAGCGGGTATTCCGGAACATCCAGATGAGCTGGACCAGCGGTGACCCCAGCGACCTGAGCCCCTGGGTGCGCATGTGGCGCAACGCTCGCCGCTGGGTGGGCTGATCCGATGGCCGGCCGCGCGCATCCATTGCCTGCCGATACCATCGCAAGCTATGCCCGGGACGGGGCCGTGGTGCTGCGGGGCGTGTTGAACGCCGACGAGCTGCGGACGCTGGAAGCCGGCATCGAGCACAACCTCGCGCACCTGAGCCCGCTGGCCCTGGTGGCCAGTGAGCCCGATGATCCCGGTCGCTTTGTCGAGGATTTCTGCACCTGGCCATCGAATCCCGACTACCAGAGCATCCTGATGGACTCGGCGTTGCCGCACCTGGCGGCCCAACTGATGCAAAGCCGCAGAGTGCGTCTGTACCACGACCATCTCCTGGTCAAGGAGCCAGGCACCCGCCAACCCACACCCTGGCATCAGGACCAGCCCTACTACAACGTGGCGGGATCACAGAACGTCAGCTTCTGGATTCCCGTCGATCCGGTGCCCGTGGAAAGCACACTGCGTTTTGTGGCCGGCTCCCATGCGGGAACCTGGTTCATGCCCCGGACCTTTCGAGATCAGCAGGCCAGATGGTTTCCAGAAGGATCGCTCGCCGAATTGCCTCCCGTCGACAGTGAGCCGCAGGCCTATCGTCAGCTGGCCTGGGCCCTCCGGCCAGGGGACTGCTTGGCCTTCCACATGCTCAGCCTGCACGCGAGCAGCGGAGCCGGGCGCGGCTCACGCCGCAGGGTGTTTTCCGCACGATACCTGGGAGACGATGCGATCCACGCCCCACGGCCGTGGCGGACATCACCACCGTTTCCCGGCCTTGAGCAGCGTCTGCCGGCCGGGCAGGCGATGGAAGACCCTGTGTTCCCGCTGGTGTGGCCACTGGGCCGCTGAGGTCGGAGGACCAGGTTCCCCTGGGCATCCCTGAAGGGCGCTGTCCGTGGGGCATCGGCGCGTGCTGGGCCCATGTGCTGAACGCCACGACCCGACCCGTTGACTTGCGTCAACACCTGGATCCTGTCAGGGCCTAGACTGGCACGACGTTCAATGGTCAGTGTGCTGAGCATTTGCCATCAGCCCGTTCCGGAGAACAGCTCAAATCACCCTGGAGCCCGCCATGTCCACTTCATCCGCCATCAACAACGACACGCCCATCAGCAATTTCAACAACTGCCACGTGGGCATACTCAGGCGACTGAACTCCCTGGGAGAATTGCCCGCCTTGCTGGAGCCGGCTGCCCGGGCACGTCAGATTGCCGAGG
This sequence comes from Hydrogenophaga sp., assembly GCA_025458415.1. Classification (GTDB taxonomy): domain Bacteria; phylum Pseudomonadota; class Gammaproteobacteria; order Burkholderiales; family Burkholderiaceae_C; genus Hydrogenophaga. The sequence continues at coordinate 1,096 of JALOSN010000398.1, read as the reverse complement.
AGTCGCTGGAATTCTTTCGCGAAGCCATTTTTGAGCACCACCTGGAAGAAGAGCGCGAGCTGTTCCCGGCTGTCATCGCCAGTGCCCAACCCGGGGAGGAGTTGCAGCGGGTGAAGGCCATGGCCCAGCGCCTGACCGATGAACACAGGGCCATCGAAAAGCTATGGAAAAGTCTCGAGAAGGGTCTGAAGCAGGTGTCCAAAGGGCAGGGGACCGAGCTGGATGTCTCCGACCTGCAACGGCTGGTGGCCGAGTACCAGGCCCACGCTCACCATGAGGAAACCGAGTTTCTGCCGCTGTCCGAACAGATCCTGGGACGCAACAGCAACCACATGGCTGCGCTGGGCATGAGCCTGCACATGCGCCATGTGAAGACAGTTCCAGGCTATATTTGACCGTGCCTAATCATCATGTTCAACTTGAAGTATCGGCAAAAGAGATTTGATTCTATTTGATAAGTTCGATTCGCTCCTGTCTTGAAAACGGGTATCGGGGCGCTGATCTGCGGGACCCTCGCTCCTGCAGGTCTGGCGGCTCATCCATTGTCTCAACCGTCCAACTTGACCCGGCCACCCACAGCGCCCGAGTTCTGGCAGGCCGAAACCAGCAGCGATTCGGTTCTGCTCTTGCGCATACCGAGCGTGCTGTCACGGGCTCGGATTTTTGACATCGACGCGAGCGTGGTGGTGGCTGTGCCCGATACGGTCGAGCACCGCGGCCTGCCTCCTTGGCACGAACTCACACTGGAGGTCGACGGCAGCCGGCAGTGGTCGCGTCGCGTGCCCAGCCACAACCCGGGCTCGACCGATGGGTTGGACTACCACCTCAGGTGGCGGCTGGAGGCCGGGCAGTCTGCGCGCGTGAGGGCAGTGGTGACCTGCCAGGGGTCACGGATACGCCATCTTCAGATTGTGGCCAGGGAAACTCTGCCGGACTGAAGCGCTCGCCAGGCACGCTGCAGGTCAAGAATTGGAGGATCCGGCAGTTTCGGGGCGTCTGCGGTAAAAGGTGAGCGGGCTTGCAGGGGCCGCATTCAGCACCGCGCGCTTGATCTTGCCGACCACGTGCATTTCGCAGGGCTTGCAGTCGAAGCGCA
>JALOSN010000397.1 GCA_025458415.1 Hydrogenophaga sp. | reverse complement strand
AGCGTGAGCCTGAACCGCGCGCTGTGGGTGCTGGCCGAAGAGATGCGCAAGCTCAAGGCCTGAACGGGTCCAACACCACACTGCCCCAACGCTGAGCGGTGTGGTTCACCAGAAAATCCGAAACGCGCTCGCCGGCTTTCGCCGGCTCGCGCGAGCCTGGCAGCGGCTTCTCACCGAAACCACAGCCAGGCGGCCATCGACCAGCTGATGGCCGAAGATAGCACCGCCGTCGCGGCGTGCAGCAGCCACCCTTCCCAAGGACGTGCACCCTTGCGGGCCAGGTCTGCCACGTCCTGCAGCGGCAACGTCACCCGCAGCAGGGCCGGGCCGACTTCATTGCGGAACACCACCCGCGCCGCTTCCTCCATGGCCCGGGTCTGTGTGTCCACTGTCCCCCGTGCCATTTCGTCAGCACGGCGGGCAATGTGTTTCACCGTCTGATTCTTCGCGTTCTCGGTGATTTCATCCATGCGTTTTGAATAGGCCTCGACCTTCTCCGCCAGATCGGTGCTGGTACTCAGCAACTCCATGCGGCTGGCATCCAGTTGGGGTGCCAACTTCTCAACCCGATCCAGCAACGCGCCCAGATCGCCGATGGCTACCGCCATCAGCTCCTCGCGGACCGTGACCAGGTCGCTCACTGAGCCTGCCGTGACAGCGGCACCACGTTGCTGGCGGCGCTCTCGGCCAGACCGAGCGCCGCAAAGCAGGCATCCAGCTGCGGCAACACCCCCACCGCCAGCCGCCGTGTGGCCAGCTTCTGGGCCAGCGTGAGCTTCTCTGCGGTGTCGCTGGCCTTGACGATCAAGGCCTTGTAGTCGGTGTCGTCCCGGGCCAGGGTGGCGAGGTCGGCATTGCTGCCCCGGATGCGCCCGTACACCTCGTTGGAGCCCAGGTAGCAGTCCACGGTTTCTGTGGCGATGGGCTGCGCTTTGAGGAAGGCCCGCAGCAGATCGAAGTGCACGGCGACATCTGCGGCGCTGCTCACCATGTTGAACACCAGCCGCACCCTTGAACGGGGCACGCCCAGCCGCGCCAGCTCGACCAGGGTCGCGATGGTGTCCTGCTGCTGCTTGAGGGCAGGCACCGTGGGCACCACAAAGGCATCGAAGTCCTCGTGGCTGCCTTGGTACTTCTGCATCAGGTCGAGCAGTTCCTCGACGTTGCTGGCCCCGATGTCCACCACCGCGCTGTCGATGGTCTGCAGGAGTTCCTGCAGCTCGCCGAACTGCCGGCCCCGCATCGCATGGCCTTCGCCTTCGGCCGCGTTCAGGCTCTCGACGGAGAACAGCTCAGCGCTATCGATACGCGGCAGCAGCAGGTGCCTGGCGATGGTGGTTTTGCCCACGTTCCCCGAGAAGTTGATCACTGCGATTTTCATGATGGGTCCCTTGCGTTGAGCCTGGCGCGGGCCAGGGGGTTGGTGATCCGGCTGCTGGCAAACGCTTCAGCGATCTCTTTGCCGCTGCGCATGTCCGTTTCCACGGAAACGACCTGAGGTGATTGGGTCGCGGTGGTTGCAGGAGTGGGCGTTGACACCAGCGCTTGGGTGATAGCGGGGGGCACTTCGTCAGGTCGCACACCCGATTCCAAGCCCTGCGCGACGGAAGCTGCCTTGGTGGCCCTGGCTACTTCGCGTTGCACGGTCGCATTGCTCACGTGCACGCCGACCGCAGCCAAGGCCATGCGGATCGCCTCGAAGGTGTAGCCCTGGGCGCGCAGCTCCCGCATGTCCTGCGCAAAGCGCCTGGCCTTGCGGGAGCTTCTGCCCGGTGGATCGGTTGGAACCAGTTTCATCGTTCGGTTTCTGGTCTGGCGTTGCTCGGCTGTTCTTCAATTGCTGTTCAGTTGGTGCAGTGGCTGTTTGCATGCTGATCACTGCTCGTGCTGTCTGCTCACGTCCTGAGCGGTGCTGCTCGGTACGTGCTCATCTTCAACCCGCCTGGTGCTTGTTCGCCTGCTGGATTCGGACCCAAATCCAGCGGCTGCATAGCCTCGATTCAGGCCAATACTGGGTTCATGGGTGAGTGCAGAGATAGGCACGGTGGCGCCGGTTGTCTGACACGCTCACCCAGGGGTGAATCGTCGTCAGGAGACTCGCTATGGAACCCTCGTCACGTAACCGCATCAGCGTGGACCTGCATGGCCTCAAGGCCCCGCTGATGGATCGAGCGCAGGTCGTCGGTCTCTCGCCTTCCCACTTGGTGCGCCAAGTGCTGGCCGACGCGCTGGGGCGCCCGGCGCTGCTGACCGCCGAGACCTGCCGTACACCTGTCCGGACCGATCCAACTGCCCGCACACGCCTGTGCCTGCGCATGCGCTCTGAAGATGCCACTGCCACGCTGCAGGCCGCTCAGCGGGCGGGCATGGCCACCGGTGATTACGTGGCCGCCCTGGTGGCGGGCGTGCCTGCAGTGTTGGATGGAAGAGGGCACGCGCAGACCTTGCAGGCGCTCACCGCATCCACGGACGAGTTAGCCCATTTCGGTCGCCGCCTCTACCAGCTGAATGCGCTGTTGCGACGGGGGGATGTGGAGCCCATCCTCCCCTACGTCGCCTTGCTCGAAACGCTGGCCCGTGACGTGCGCCGGCACCTTGACCATGTCTCTTCCGCCTTGGCCGACCTGCAGCCACGCCGGCCCAGCGCTTCACCACCTGCCAGAAGAACCCATGCG
>JALOSN010000396.1 GCA_025458415.1 Hydrogenophaga sp. | reverse complement strand
ACCGTCGGCTCGCTGCTGGCGGTGGCGGTGCCGAGCTTCTGGGTGCTTTGCCTGACCGCGCTGACTTGCGGGGCCGCCGTCTGCCTGGCAATGATTGCCTTGCAGCGGCATGTGGGGCACATGGCCCGCGACGCCACCGAGTTGCGGCAGGTCTTCAGCTGGGTGGCGGTCGGACCTTCAATCTCCAACTTCCTTGGCCCCTTCGCGGCGGGCGTGCTGATCGATGCTTCGGGTTTCCGCGCCGCCTACCTGCTGCTGGCCTTGCTGCCCTCGCTGGCCTGGTGGTGGTTGCGCCGTGTACCCGAGCATCCAGCCGAAAGCGGGGCGGAACGGGTGAGCAGCGGTTCGTCATGGAACCTGCTGCGCGACAAGCCGTTCCGCAACCTGATGCTGATGAACTGGATGTTGTCATCGTGCTGGGACGTGCACACCTTCCTGGTGCCCGTGCTGGGACACGAACGGGGGTTTTCGGCCACAGCGATCGGCACTGTACTGGGTGCTTTTGCCCTGGCGGCCACCGCCATCCGGCTGCTCATGCCCTGGCTGGCCGCCCGCCTGCACGAAGGGACGGTGATCGGCGCCGCCATGGTGAGCACCGCGCTGCTCTTCGCGCTGTATCCGCTGGTTCAGGCGCCCTGGGCCATGGGCCTGCTGTCGGTCCTGCTGGGCGTGGCGCTGGGATCGGTCCAGCCCATGGTGATGAGCACCTTGCACCAGATCACGCCACGGCACCGCCATGGCGAGGCCCTGGGTCTGCGCTCCATGGCCATCAACGGATCCAGCGTGCTCATGCCGCTGCTGTTCGGATCGGCGGGGGTCCTGGTCGGCGCGGCGGGGGTGTTCTGGATGGTCGGCGCGGTGGTGGGCTTGGGCTCCCGACTGGCCTGGGGCATGCGGTCCAGCCAGGTCCCGCCGCGACAGGTTTGACCCTGGACGCGGTGTTGCGGATGCTGACAGGAAATTGACAGGGTGGCTGGGAATGTCGCTGTCTGGTGCTCAGAAAAAACGGGAACTTTTCCGAAACCTGGCGCTCCATGTCCAGATGGCTCCAATCTGACCATGGGCCGACCGGCACCACGATCCCATAACGACCCGCGCTGACCCACCACTCCATGGCCCAAGCCTCAGCCACCAACCCCGATGCGCCGCCCATGGGCCTGACGTCCAAGGCGTTCTTTGCCTTGCTGCCGTTGGCTGCGCTGGTGTGCGTGCTGTGGCTCGCTGTGCAAGTCAGCCTGCCGGCCGTCTGGTCCTGGAACTGGGTGCCCGCGCTGGGCGTGAGCCTGGATTTTCGGGTCGATGGCCTGTCTTTGCTGATGCTTCTGATGATCACCGGGGTCGGCACAGCGGTGTTTGTCTATGCCGGTGGCTACCTGCACGGCCATCCCCAGCAGCGTCGGCTGTTCGTGCTGCTCACGCTGTTCATGATCGCCATGATCGGCTGCGTGACCGCCGACAACCTGATCGTGCTGTTCCTGTTCTGGGAAATGACCAGCCTCATTTCCTTCCTGCTGGTGGGTTTCAACCACGAGGAAGCGGGCAGCCGCAAATCGGCCCAGCAGGCACTGCTGGTCACCGGTACCGGCGGACTGGCCTTGCTGGCGGGCTTCATCGTGCTGGGGCACACGATGGGCACCCTGTCGGTCAGCACCATCGTGGCGCAATTGCCCGCCCTGGAGCCGACTCCGGCCCTGACGACTGCGCTGGTGCTGATCCTGGTGGGTGCCTTCACCAAGAGCGCTCAGTTCCCGTTCCATTTCTGGCTGCCCAACGCCATGTCGGCGCCGACGCCGGTGTCCGCCTACCTGCATTCGGCGACCATGGTCAAGCTGGGTGTGTACCTGCTCGCCAGGCTGGATCCCGGTTTCGGCGAATGGGCCCTGTGGGAGTGGGCGTTGAAGGGAGCCGGCTCGGTCACTGCGGCCTGGGGCATGGTGCTGGCCCTGCGCGAGCGGGACCTCAAGCGCATCCTGGCCTGGTCCACTGTGGCGACGCTGGGTACCCTGGTGATGCTGGTGGGCCTGCGTGGAGAGGGAGCAACCGTGGCTGTCGGCGCGCTGTTGCTGGCCCACGCCCTGTACAAGGCACCGCTGTTCTTCGTGGCGGGCAACATCGATCATGGCACCGGCACCCGGGTCATCGACCGGCTGGGCAACCTGCGCCACGCCATGCCCTGGACCGCCGCGGCCGCCCTGATCGCTGGTGCTTCCATGGCGGGCATGCCGATGTCTTTCGGGTACATCGCCAAGGACATCATCCTGTCGGCCAAAGGGGCCGATGATGTGTTCGCGTTCGCCCGCGCCGCGAACACGGTTTTCGGCGCGATCGCCGTGGCCGTGGCTGCGGTGGCTGCAATCCGCGTCTTCTGGCGTCATCCTGGCAACAACGAAACGCCCGAGGCCCATGAAGGCGGTCCGGCACTGGTGGCGCCGCCTTTGGTGCTGGCCCTGGTGGGGACGGTGCTTGGTGTGTTTCCTTTCTTTGTCCAGGACCTGATCGCCGAGGGGTGGCCGTGACCCTGGCGGTCGGTCTGGCGGTGTACCTGTTCTGGGACCCGCTTCACCGCCTGTTCGAACGCCTGGCTGCCGTCGTCGGTCCGGTGGGTATGGCCACCCAATACGAAAGGGCTCTGAAGGGCATTCCGCGACTGGCGGCGGCCAGCACGCGCTGGGTGCAACATGGGCACCTGCCGGGCTATGGCGTGCTGCTGCTGGCCTTCGTCTCCCTGGTGACGGCCTTGTTGCTGTTGCAGGCCTGGGACACGTACACCTGGCCCGACTGGGCACCGGTTTCTGCCGGCTACGTGGGTGCCTGCGTGCTCATCGCCGCGGGCGCTGTCCTGTCGCTGTTCCAGAGCGACCGTCTTGTGCTGTTGCTGTGCGCCGGCATGGTCGGGTTCGGCAGTGCCGTTTTCTTCCTTTATGTCGGTGCGCCCGACGTGGCCTTCACACAGTTCGTGGTCGAGTCGGTGTTCGT
>JALOSN010000395.1 GCA_025458415.1 Hydrogenophaga sp. | reverse complement strand
TGTTGCTGGTCGATGGCTCCAGCTACCTGTACCGGGCCTTTTTCGCCGGCGGCGATGCCATGAGCATGACCCTGCCCGATGGCACGGTCCAGAAGACCGGCGCCATCCGCATCATCATCAACATGATGCAGAAGCTGCTCAAGGATTTCCCGCCGACCTACGCAGCCTGTGTGTTCGACGCCAAGGGCCCGACCTTTCGCGACGCGATCTACCCCGAATACAAGGCCCAGCGCAGCCCCATGCCCGATGACCTGCGCAGCCAGATCGCGCCCATCCATGAGGTGGTGCGCCTGCTGGGCTGGCCGGTGCTGGATGTGCCGGGTGTGGAGGCCGACGACGTGATCGGCACGCTGGCGGTGACGGCCGCCCGGCAGGGCATCAAGGTGCTGATCAGCAGCGGCGACAAGGACCTGGCCCAACTGGTCAACGAAGACATCACCATCCTGGACACCATGAGCGGCAAGAAGCGCGACCTGGACGGGGTTCAGGCCGAATTCGGTGTGCCGGCGCGCCTGATGCTGGACTACCAGATGCTGGTGGGTGACCAGGTGGACAACGTGCCGGGCGTCAACAAGGTCGGCCCCAAGACCGCGGTCAAGCTGTTGCAGGAGTACGGCTCCGTCGACCGGCTGATCGCGCAGGCCGACCAGGTCAAGGGTGCTGTGGGCGAGCACCTGCGACAGGCGCGGGACTGGCTGCCTGTCGCCCGGCAACTGCTGACCATCAAGACCGACTGCGATCTCGATGGTTGGGTGCCGGGCCTGCCGGCCCTTGACGCCATCCGCATGGGCGAGCCCGACAGGCAGCCGCTCAAGGCCTTCTACGAAACCTACGGATTCAAGGGCCTGGCCAAGGCGCTGTCGGGTGACGAAGCCACGGCGCCCGCATCTCCAGGCACGCCTGCCATCACCGGTGACCTGTTCGCCGAACCGGCCGCTGCCCAGCGTGCGGACCCGCGCTCCTATGAAACCATCCTCAGCCGGGACGCGCTCGACCGCTGGCTGGCGCGGCTGGAAGCCTCGGATCTGGTCGCCGTCGACACGGAGACCACGTCGATCGACGAGATGGTGGCGCAGATCGTCGGCATCAGCTTCAGCGTGACCCCGGGCGAAGCCGCCTACATCCCGCTCAGGCACCAAGGCCCCGACGCGCCCGATCAACTGCCCCTGGACGAGGTGCTGGCCCGGCTCAGGCCCTGGCTGGAGAACCCGGCGAAGCAGAAACTGGGGCAGCACATCAAATACGACCGCCATGTGTTTGCCAACCATGGCATTGAAGTTCGGGGTTATGTGCACGACACCATGCTGCAGAGCTACGTGCTGGAGGTGCACAAGCCCCACAGCCTGACCAGCCTGGCCGAACGCCACCTGGGCCGCAGCGGCATCAGCTACGAAGACCTGTGTGGCAAGGGCGCCCACCAGATTCCGTTTGCACAGGTCGACGTGTCCAGGGCGGCCGAGTACTCGTGCGAGGACAGCGACCTGACACTGGACGTGCACCGCGTGCTGTGGCCGCAGATAGCAGCCGACGCCAAGCTGAAATTCATCTACGAACTCGAGATCGCCAGCAGCGAGACGCTCTACCGCATCGAGCGCAACGGCGTGCTGATCGACGCCCCCACGCTGGCCAGGCAGAGCCACGAACTGGGCCAGCGCATCTTCGCGCTCGAGCAGGAGGCCTACGAAATGGCCGGCCAGCCCTTCAATCTGGGCAGCCCCAAACAGCTGGGCGAAATCTTCTTCGACAAACTGGGCTTGCCGGTGATCAAGAAGACCGCGACCGGCGCCCGAAGCACCGACGAAGAGGTGCTCGAAAAACTGGCGGAGGACTACCCGCTGCCGGCCAGGATCCTCGAGCACCGCAGTCTGTCCAAACTCAAGGGCACCTACACCGACAAGCTGGCCCAACTCGCGCATCCACGCACCGGTCGGGTGCACACCCACTATGCCCAGGCGGTGGCCGTGACCGGGCGCCTGTCGAGCAACGACCCCAACCTGCAGAACATCCCCATCCGGACACCCGAAGGCCGCCGTGTGCGCGAGGCCTTTGTGGCCGCCCCCGGCCATGTCATCGCCAGCGCCGACTACTCGCAGATCGAGCTGCGCATCATGGCCCACCTGAGCGACGACGCGGCCCTGCTGCGCGCGTTCCTTGAGGGGCAGGACGTTCACCGCGCCACCGCCGCCGAGGTGTTCGGCATCGAACCCGGACAGGTCAGCAGCGAGCAGCGCCGCTATGCCAAGACCATCAACTTCGGTCTCATCTATGGCATGGGCACCTTCGGCCTGGCCAAGGCCCTGGGCATCGAGAACGCAGCGGCCAAGACCTACATCGACCGGTACTTTGCCCGTTTTGCCGGCGTCAGGCAGTACATGGATGACACCCGTACCCTGGCCAAGGAGCGTGGCTATGTGGAAACCGTGTTCGGTCGCCGGCTGGTGCTGCCGGACATCAGGAATGCCAAGGGCGCCAAGCTGGCGGCGCTGGAGCGCCAGGCCATCAATGCACCCATGCAGGGTACGGCGGCGGACCTGATCAAGCTGGCCATGGTGGCGGTGCAGCGGGCGCTGGACGAGCAGGGCAGGGCCACCAAAATGATCATGCAGGTCCACGACGAACTGGTGTTCGAGGTACCCGAAGCCGAACTGGACTGGCTGCGCACCGAGATTCCCCGGCTGATGGC
>JALOSN010000394.1 GCA_025458415.1 Hydrogenophaga sp. | reverse complement strand
ATGGGCACGTTCTCGCCGCCCTTGAGCGGCTGTTTGAGGTCCATCAGCATCACGTGGTAACCGCCCGGCTTGAGCTCCGTGGTACGGCCTGCGGCCAGGTCCAGACCGGGGATCTGGCGCATCCGCATGACATCCTTTTCCATGGCCATTTCGTGGATCTCGACCACGCCGGCCACCGGTGACTCGAGGGCGTCAGGCGCATGAAGGCGCCGGTGGCCTTCTGTGTGGCCACGGTGCCGCGCACCCAGGCGTCTTCCACCTTGACCACGGTCTGGGCCCAGGCGGTGGTGGTGATGGCCAGCAGGCCGGTGATGATGAGTTTTTTCATGGTGATGACTCCGGGTTGGAAAAGGACAAGAAAACGAGACGGGGCTCAGCCGGCATCTTCGGCCAGCAGGGCGCGGACATCGGCGGCATAGTCGTCGGCGCCCTGCTCGTGGCGCAGGGCTACGCGCAATCGGCCTTGGCGGTCGAAGAGGTAGGTCAGCGCCGTGTGGTCCATGGTGTAGCTGCTGCCGGTCGGCACCTTCTTGTAGTACACACGGAAGGCGTCAGCGGCGACCTTGATCTGATCTTCGCTGCCGGTCAGCGCCATGAAGGCCGGATCGAAAGCCGCCATGTATTCGCGCAGCAGCTCGGGGGTGTCGCGCTCGGGGTCCACCGTGACGAACAGCAGCTGGACCTCGGCGGCCTGCGGGCCCAGCTGCTCCATCACGGTGGCCGCACGCGAGAGCGCCGTGGGGCAGACGTCAGGGCACTGGACAAAGCCGAAATACAGCATGACCACCTTGCCTTGCCAGTCACCCAACGTGCGCGGCTGCCCGTTGAAGTCGGTCAGTGCGAAGCCCCGACCGTAGGGTGCACCGGTGATGTCGATGCCCTTGAATACCGGCCTATCCGTCGAAGCCGGCAGGCGGTCACAGGCGGCCAAGCCGGCCGTGATGGCAGGCAGCGCCAACCAGAACAACCAGCGACGCCGGCCAGCAGAGAACGCAACAGAGTGAAGAAGGGAGCGAGGCATGGCGCCTCCTGAACATCAGACCAGGGACACACCCGCCAAGCGGATGTGGACAACGGGACGTCAGGCGGACAGCGGGGGCGCGCGGGACTGCGTGGCCAGCGGCTGGGCCGGACGCGGTACCGAGGTGCGGAAGTCAGGAACGTCGTGGGCGCCCTTGCCCCCGACGGTGGTTTCAGCTTGCGCAGGCGGCAGGCCTGAGCCGCTGTGCAAGCTGCACCAATCGCAGTGCTGGGACTTGTCCTGGGCCGGGTGGTCCTGGGATTCGGTGGAACCGTCGGCCTTGACCCAGACCATGCCGGACGCGCTGCAGACCTCGATCCAGTCGGACTTGCCGGCACCACCGACTGCCGCCTGAACCAGAGCAGGCCAGAGCGCCGCCACCAGCAGGGCCCAGATGGCCAGCCAGGCGGCAAAGCGGCGGTGCAGACGAATCGCGTCCATCCGTCCAGTTTAGCAGGCCGCGGTCATCCCGGCGACGGTCCGAACCGGGGTGATCGCTCTAACATGGACGCCTGCGACAACCCCAACGGAGACCACCATGCTCACCCTCTGCGGCTTCTCGGCCAGCAACTACTACAACAAGGTCAAGCTCGCCCTGCTCGAAAAAGGCGTGCCCTTCGAGGAGGAACTGGCCTGGGTCGGCGAGACCGACCTGGCCGCCAGTCCGCTCGGCAAGGTGCCCTACCTCAAGACCGACGAAGGCACGCTGTGCGAATCCACCGTCATGCTCGAGTACATCGAGGCGAAGTATCCGCAGCCGGCCTTGCTGCCGGCCGACCCGTTTGCCGCCGCCAAGGCGCGTGAGCTGCTGCGCTACCTGGAACTGCACCTGGAGCTGGTCGCGCGCAACCTCTACACCGAGGCCTTCTTCGGCGGCAAGGTCAGTGACGCGGCCAAGGAGAAGACCGGCCAGCAGCTGGAAAAGAACATCGCCGCCTTCGCCAAGCTGGCGAAATTCTCGCCCTTCGTCGCCGGTGACAGCTTCACCCTGGCCGACTGCGCGGCCATCGTGCACCTGCCGCTGATCTCAGGCGCGACCAAGGTCATCTACGGCCGTGACTACCTGGCCGAGCTGCCGGTGCGCGATTACCTGAAGAAGGTCGGCGAGCGTCCGAGCGTGGTGAAGGTCAACGCCGACCGCAAGACCAACACCGAGCTGATGATGCAACGCGCCCGCGCAGCCAAGGGCTGACACGGCCGCAACTGCTGTGGCCACCGACAAGCGGACCGCGCAGGACCAGGGTGTGGATGTCCACCGGCCCGTAGGCCTGTTCGAGGCCGTGCTGGGCGAGGTGCTCAGGGCCACCCTGCGCGCCCTGCTCAAACCGGTGTTCTCGCCGCGCTGGTCCATCGGCTTGCAGCGCCGCTGGCTGCGCCTGCTCTCGCGCACCACCCTGGTCCCGCGCCGTGTGCGCATCACACGCGACACGGTCGGTGGCGTGCCCGGCGAGTGGCTGCGCCATGGCGAGGCACCAACGGTGCGCGCCGGCACGCTGCTGTACCTGCACGGTGGCGCCTATTGCGTGGGCAGCCCGGCCACGCACCGCGCGCTCACGGCGCGGCTGGCCCAGGGCATGGGCGTGCCCGTGTTCGTGGCCGACTACCGGCTGGCGCCCGAGCACCGCTTTCCGGCGGCACTGGACGACGCGCTGGCGGTCTACCAGGCCTTGCGAACGCAGGGACCGGTGGTGGTGGCCGGCGACTCCGCCGGCGGTGGTCTGGCCTTGTCGCTGGCACTCGCGCTGCGCGAGGCGGGTGAGGCGCCACCGGCCGGCCTGCTCCTGCTGTCGCCCTGGGCCGACATGGCACCCGACATCGTGCCCGAGGAACCACCGGGCGAGGCCATGCTCAGCGCC
>JALOSN010000393.1 GCA_025458415.1 Hydrogenophaga sp. | reverse complement strand
TCCGTCGTCGCCCGCGGCCTGCGCCACCTGCAGGCAACGCGCCAGCAGCAGCTGCAGCACCACCGGCCCGCCGTGGCCCTGCAGCTCCAGCACGTCCTCTCCGGTGTAGGAATGCGGCCCCGGAAACCACAGCGCCAGCCCATGGTCGATCGGGCTGCCCGCGGCATCGGGGAAGGGAAGATAGCTCGCCTCGCGTGGACGCGGCGTACGCCCCAGCAGGGCCTGCACAAAAGGCGCCAGCCCCTGCCCTGACACCCGCACGATGCCCACCGCCCCGCGCCCGGGCGCGGTGGCAATGGCAGCGATGGGGTCACGCGAAGCGGCAAGCATGGTCGAAAGAATAAGCCACAAAGAAAAAGGGCCCGCGACAGCAGGCCCAGCAGCAACACGCGCCCCCATCCGGGGGCACCGAGGGCCCGGCTCTGCCGGCCCAAGGGTGCCGTCCCCCTGGGGGAAAGCCGCGACAGCGGCGCAGGGGGGACGACGTTTCGGACGGCAGCGTGATCTTCAGCGGCACGCCCAGCGTGTGGTTGATGTAGGCCTGCTGGATGATGGTCAGGATGTTGTTGGTGATCCAGTACAGCACCAGGCCGGCCGGGAAGAAGAAGAACATCACCGAGAAGGCCAGCGGCATGAACCACATCAGCTTGGCCTGCAGCGGATCGGGCGGCAGCGGGTTCAGCGCGGTCTGGATCACGGTGGTCACGGCCATCACCAGCGGCAGGATGTACCAGGGGTCGGGCGAGGACAGGTCGGTGATCCAGCCCACCCAGGGGGCGTTGCGCATCTCGACCGAGGACAGCAGCACCCAGTACAGCGCGATGAACACCGGGATCTGGATCAGGATCGGGAAGCAGCCACCCAGTGGGTTGACCTTTTCCTCCCGGTACATCTTCATCATTTCCTGCTGCATCGCCTGCGGGTTGTTCTTCAGGCGCTCGCGCATTTCCATGATGCGCGGGTTGATCTTCTTCATCTTCGCCATGCTGCGGTAGGCGCTGGCGTTGAGCCAGTAGAAGGCGGCCTTGATCAGCACCACCAGCAGCACGATCGCCCAGCCCCAGTTGCCCACGTAACCGTGGATCTTCTCCAGCAGCCAGTACAGGGGCTTGGCCAGGATGGTCAGCCAGCCGTAGTCCTTGACCAGCTCCAGGCCCGGGGTGATGGTCTCCAGCACCGTCTCCTGCTGCGGACCGACGAACAGCACCGCCTGGGCCGTCTGCCGCTCACCCGGCGCAACGGCCGGCAGCGCGGTGATGGCACCGGCCGCGTACACGTTGTTGTCGACGCGGCGCACGAAGTTCTCGCGCAGCACGCCCTCGCCCAGCACCCAGGCCGAGGCAAAGTAGTGCTGCACCATGGCCACGTAGCCGTCGCTGGCGCTGCGCTCGAACGAGGCCTTGTTCTTGGCAATGTCGTCGAACTCGACCTTCTGGTACTTCTGGGCGTCGGTGTAGACCGCCGGGCCGGTGAAGGTGGAGTAGAACGGGGTCTCGTTGGCCACCTTGCCGCCGTCGCGCACCAGCTGCACGTACAGCTGCGGGTTGATGGCCTGGGCACCCTGGTTGATGACCTCGTGCTCGACCGCGATGTCGTAACGGCCGCGCTGCAGGGTGTAGGTCTTGGCCAGCACCACGCCATCGACCGGATCGGACTCGAAGCGCACCTTCAGCTCGTTCTGGCCATCGGCCAGGGTGGTCGGGCCGTCGACCAGGCGCATGGGCGTCTTGTGGGTCGGGAAGTTGCCGCCGATCAGGCCGCTCTGGGCGACGTAGATGCGGTTGGCGTCCTGCGTCAGCAACGTGAAGGGCTGCTCGGTCTGGTCGTCACTGCTGCCCGTGGCCTCGGCGTGGCGCAGCAGCTGCGCGCCCACCAGCGATCCGCCTTCGGAGTTGAACACCAGGCGGAACACGTCGGTGCTGATCTCGTGGCGCTGGGCCACGGCGGCCGGTGCGCCGCCCGGGGCCTCACCCGGCAGGCCGGCGGTGGCATTGGCGGTCAGTCCGGTGGCGGCCGGCAGCGTGCCGTCGGCGGCACGGGCCGGCTCGGGCGCCTTCTCGGCCGGGCGTGTCGAGGCCGAGCTGGGAAAGAAGGTCGGCGCATTGCCGTTGTGGATCTGCCAGCGGTCCCACAACAGGATCATGGAGAGACCGAATATCACCCAAAGGATGGAGCGACGGATGTCGTTCATGACAGGTTCTTCTTGGCTGAGGATGCAGAAATCAGGCGCGAGAACAGCGCCGGGGGCTGTTCGGGCACCGGATCATGCCCACCCTGACACCAGGGACCGCAGCGACCGATGCGGTGCAGCATGAGGTAGGTGCCGGCCACGGCGCCGTGGCGCTGGAGCGCGCCGATGGCGTAGACCGAACAGGTGGGTTCGAAGCGGCAGCTGTTGCCCAGCCAGGGGCTGAGCAGCAGGCGATAGCCTTTGACAAGGCCGATGAGGGCGCGGCGCGGCCATTCAACCCACATGGGGCGCTCCGGCAGGCAGCGGGGCCACGGCGGGGGCCGGGACACCGGCCCGGTCGAGCAGCTGGCCCAGCTCGGCGCGCACCGCGCGTCTGAGCGCATCGGAGGTGGCACTGACGAACTGCTGGCGGCCGAACTCGCTGCGCAGGCGCACCACCAGGGCGGCCTGCGGCAGGGCGGCTTCACGGCTGCGCGCCAGTTCATAGACCTGGCGGCGGATGGTGTTGCGCGTGACGGCCCGGCGTGCCCAGCGTTTGGGCAGCACCACCCCCAGCCAGGCATCGGCTGCAGGAAACAAGGCCCTGCCATCGCTGCCAAGCCCATCGAGCGCGGCGCGGTGCAGAGCAAAGTGGGGCGTCTTGGCCACAGGTGTTCCTGCCATCACGGCCTGGAACTGGGTCCGGGACCGCAGCCGCTGCATCACGGCAGGGCCGGCGAAACCGTCGGCAAGGCGTGGCGGGGCAGCGACAGGCAGCGGCACCGCACCGTCGGGCTCAGACGGCCAGGCGCTTGCGGCCCTTGGCGCGGCGGGCGTTGATGACCGCGCGACCACCGCGGGGGCTGGTAGGTGCGTTTCATGGCCATGGCAATGCGGCCCAGGCAGTGCCGGGGCAAGTTCGGTTAGAGGAAAACCCGCAATTATCGCAAATATCGGCCCCGTCCGGCAAGCTGGGCGCCTGCGGCCAGCGCCGCCCATCCCGGTGCCCGTGCCGGGCGGCCGCGGCCGGGCCGCCGGACCTGCCTCTGCCGTCTGTCACTGCTCCTGAAACGATGGCAGCCCCGTGGCCGCCGGCGCGCTTTGAACGTCGGACGGGCGGTTTGTAAAGAGGGGCTGCCCGGGGTGTGGATAAGTCCGGGCTGGGCCTACAATCACGCCCCTGCCCGAAGGCATTTGTCCACAAGAACAACGTCACACACGCCGACCGAATGATTGAGGGAAACACCCCCGTTTCGCCCGCGCTGGCCGCGCACGCACTGTGGCCGGCCTGCGTCGAGCAGCTGGCCCAGGACCTGTCCAAGGTCACCCTGCAGGTCGCCAACCGGTTCAAGCTCGACTGGATCCGGGCCCAGTACGCCGCGCGCATCACCGCCTTGCTGGAGGCCGTCAACGGCACACCTGTGGCGCTGGAGTTGGCGCTTGCTCCGCGCGAAGCCCCCGTCAAATCTAATCCTCTGCCCCGCAGCGTGCAGGAAGAGCTGCTGGAGGAGATGCCCGATGTCGCGCCGGCCGAACCGGCGCCGGCGCAAGGCCCCAAGACCCGGCTGAACCCGGCGCTGACCTTTTCCACCCTGCACGTGGCCGGCAGCCTGGGCCAGCTCTACAACCCGCTGTTCATCTACGGCGGCGTCGGCCTGGGCAAGACCCACCTGGTGCACGCCATCGGCAACCACCTGCTGGCCGACCGTCCACAGGCCAAGGTTCTCTACATCCATGCCGAGCAGTTCGTCTCGGATGTGGTCAAGGCCTACCAGCGCAAGACCTTCGACGAGTTCAAGCAGCGCTACCACTCGCTGGACCTGCTGCTGATCGATGATGTGCAGTTCTTTGCCAACAAGGAGCGCACGCAGGAGGAGTTCTTCAACGCCTTCGAGGCGCTGCTGGCCAAGAAGAGCCACATCGTGCTGACCAGCGACACCTACCCCAAGGGCCTGGCCGACATCCACGAGCGCCTGGTCTCGCGCTTCGACTCCGGCCTGACGGTGGCCATCGAGCCGCCCGAGCTGGAAATGCGGGTGGCCATCCTGATCAACAAGGCGGCGGCCGAGAACGCCGTCATGCCCGAGGAAGTCGCCTTCTTCGTGGCCAAGAACGTGCGCTCCAACGTGCGCGAGCTCGAAGGCGCGCTGCGCAAGATCCTGGCCTACAGCCGCTTCAACCAGAAGGACATCTCCATCCAGCTGGCGCGCGACGCGCTGAAAGACCTGCTGTCGATCCAGAACCGGCAGATCGGGGTGGAGAACATCCAGAAGACCGTGGCCGACTTCTACAAGATCAAGGTCGCCGACATGTACAGCAAGAAGCGCCCGGCCAGCATCGCGCGCCCGCGCCAGATTGCCATGTTCCTGGCCAAGGAGCTGACCCAGAAAAGCCTGCCCGAGATCGGCGAGCTGTTTGGCGGCCGCGACCACACCACGGTGCTGCATGCGGTGCGCAAGATCGCGGCCGAACGCCAGACCAACACCGAGCTGAACCAGCAGCTGCACGTCCTGGAACAGACCCTGAAAGGCTAGGAATGGCGAACACCCCCCTGTGCCGCTTCGCGTCTTCCCCCCTCTCCTGCGGGAGGGGGAACGCAGCCTGTGGCCCGGCCAAGCCGGTTCCACGGCTGCCCTGACAGCGGGTGTGGCGGGGTGGTTGTGAAAAAGGGTGAAAATAGAGGAGTTTGGCCACAGCACGGCCGGCTCCACAAGAGACGAAAGACCCCGACATGATCGTTTTGAAATCAACCCAGGACAAAGTGTTGGCTGCGCTGCAGTCGGTGGCCGGCATCGTCGAGCGCCGGCACACGCTGCCCATCCTGGCCAACGTGCTGCTGCGCAAGACCGGCGGCCAGGTGCAGCTGACCACCAGCGACCTGGAGATCCAGATCCGCACCACAGCCGAGCTGGGCGGTGACGAGGGCAGCTTCGCCACCACGCTGGGCGCGCGCAAGCTGATCGACATCCTGCGCACCATGCCGGCCGACCAGTCGGTCACGCTGGAGTCCACCGGCGGCAAGACCATCCTGAAGGGCGGCAAGAGCCGCTTCACGCTGCAGAGCCTGCCGGCCGAGGACTTCCCGCTGGTGCAGGAGTCGCCCAGCTTCGGTCCGACCTTCAGCGTGCCGCAAAAGACGCTCAAGAGCCTGCTGGGCCAGGTCTCGTTCGCCATGGCGGTGCACGACATCCGCTACTACCTCAACGGCATCCTGTTCGTGGCCGAGGGCAAGAAGCTCAGCCTGGTGGCCACCGATGGCCACCGCCTGGCCTTTGCCAGCGCCGACCTGGAGGTCGAGGTGCCCAAGCAGGAGGTCATCCTGCCGCGCAAGACCGTGCTGGAACTGCAGCGCCTGCTGTCCGACAAGGACGGCGCGATCACGCTGCAGTTCGCCTCCAACCAGGCCAAGTTCAGCTTTGACGGCATGGAGTTCGTCACCAAGCTGGTCGAGGGCAAGTTCCCCGACTACAACCGCGTCATCCCCAAGAACCACAAGAACATCGTCACCCTGGGCCGT
>JALOSN010000392.1 GCA_025458415.1 Hydrogenophaga sp. | reverse complement strand
ACGCAGGCCCGGGTGGCGTGCGCAGGTGGTCGCAACGGTGGCAGCGTGGTCGATGGGACTGCTTCATGGCGACGGGTTGTTCTCTTGGAGCTTCCGGACGAACGACTTCACCGGTCGGGTCCGAGGCCTCTAGCTTACCGCCAACGCAACGGTCCAAGGCCATCCGAATGACACAGATCAATACCACCAAGGGTTTACCCCTTTTGTCTCGGCCGGGGTGTAGCATTGTTCCGATTGACTGCCGCACACAAGCCCATGCCCACCTTTCCCATGCAGCCTGACCCCGCCCGCCTCGCCCAGGCCATCCGGCAACACCACTGGCTCGGACGCCTGTCGGCACCTTTGCAGCAACGCCTGGCCGAACGGCTGCCCACCGAAACCCTGGCGGCCGGCAGCCAGCGCGAGGCCTGGTCTGGCACAGGGCATATCCATTGGCTGATCGAAGGTCAGGTCGACCTGGTCAATGAGTCGGGCGACGTGGTGCTGCCGCTGCGCGCAGGTGACTGGTTCGATGCCGCCCGGGCCACTGGGCTGGGCGCTTCCGTCTGCCTGGCCAACACCGACAGCTCCTGGGCCGAACTGGACACCGTGGCATTCGAAGAGATCATCACCGAGCTGCCCCTTCTGACCCACCTGTTCGAGACATCAAGCGCCAGGCGCACCTCCAACGCCAAGGCCAACACCGCAGCCGATCCGGCGCTCAATCTGATGACAACCCCGGTGCGAGCACTCATCAAGCGCCCACCCATCACCCTGCCCCCCCAAACCACCATCAGGGAAGCGGCCGAGGTGATGCGGGACAAGCGTGTGTCATCCGTGCTGATCGTCGAGCAGGAACACCTGTTCGGCCTGATCACGGACCGCGACCTGCGCAACCGTGTGATCGCATCAGGGATGGACACCGGTCGTCCCATCATGGACATCGCCACCCTCGCTCCGATGAGCATCGACGTGCAGAACCCCGCCTTCGATGCCCTGCTCCTGATGGCGCGGCACAACATCCACCATGTACCGGTGCTGGATGGGCAGCGCATCGCCGGCATGATCACGGCCACCGACCTCACCGAACAGCACAGCACCTCGGCGGTCTACCTCGCCGGCGAGATCTACAAGCAGACCGGGGTTGAAGGCCTGCAGACGTCGGCGGCCAAGATCCGGCGGCTGCAGCAGAACCTCGCTGCCGCAGAAGCATCGGCCTACAGCACCGGCCATATCATCACGGCCATCACCGACGCGATCACCAGCCGCCTGCTGCAGCTGGCCGAACTGCGGCTGGGGCCGCCGCCGGTGGACTATGCATGGGTGGCCGCCGGTTCACAGGCCCGCAATGAACAGACGGCCAAATCCGACCAGGACAACTGCCTGGTGCTGGACGACAGCTACGACGAGGCGGTCCATGCAAGCTACTTCCGGGAGCTGGCCCAGTTTGTGTGCGACGGGCTTGACGCCTGCGGCTACATCTACTGCCCGGGCGAGATGATGGCCATGACCGACACATGGCGCCAGCCGCGGCGACGCTGGGCCGAGTACTTTGCACGCTGGACCGGTCAGCCAGACCCCAAGTCGCTGATGCTCACCTGCGTGTTCTTCGATCTGCGCGCGGTGTATGGCAAACATGAATTGCTGGAGGGCCTGCGCGCCGAGGTGTTGCACCGTACCAAGGGCAACAGCATCTTCCTGGCCCACATGGTGGGCAACGCCCTCACGCACACACCGCCTCTGGGCATGTTCAAGGGCATCAGCACCATCCGCAGCGGGGAGAACAAAGGCAAGATCGACCTCAAGCACACGGGCATCGTCCCGATCGTGGACCTGGCACGGGTGTATGCGCTGGCGGGTGGCGACACCGCCGTCAACACGCACGACCGGCTGACCAGTGCCGCTGCCGGCGGAGCCATCAGCGAACAGAGTGCACGTGACCTGCGCGAC
Organism: Hydrogenophaga sp.; assembly: GCA_025458415.1. Classification (GTDB taxonomy): domain Bacteria; phylum Pseudomonadota; class Gammaproteobacteria; order Burkholderiales; family Burkholderiaceae_C; genus Hydrogenophaga. The sequence goes on along the minus strand of JALOSN010000392.1, from coordinate 766 downwards.
GCCCTGGAATTCCTGGCCTCCATGCGCATCCAGCACCAGGCAGGCCAGATACGGTCCGGCCAGTCCCCCGACAACTTCATGGACCCGGCGGAGATCTCCAACTTCGAGCGCACGCAGCTCAAGGATGCCTTTCAGGTCGTCCAGTCCCTCCAGTCCGTGCTCAGCCAGCGCTACAAGATGTGAGGTGGCGGACCGGGAGCTTCAGTACTTCAATCGCGCGTAGTACGTCTGCTGGGCGGCCTCCCGCGCCTGTCCCAGGGTGTGGATGCCCTTCTCTGCCAGCAGTGGAATCAGCTTGATCATCACTTCGGCCGTGACCATGGCATCGCCCATGGCGGTGTGGCGGCCGATGATGGTGACATTGAAACGCTCGGCAATCGCTTCCAGCCGGTGCGAATCCTGGTTCGGATGCACCACCGCCGACAACAGCAGCGTGTCGAGCACCGGATGGTCGAAGACAATGCCGGTCTTCTTCTCCTTGATCTGAAGAAACCGCATGTCGAAGGCCGCGTTGTGGGCAACCAGCACCGTGTCCTGGGCAAATGCGTGGAAAGCGGGCAGCACCTCCTCGATCACCGGTTGCCCCACCACCATCTCGGGCTGGATCCCATGAATCGGGATGGACGCAGCAGGAATCGGCCGCCGCGGATCCACCAGCTGCTCAAAGCACTCCTGGCGCAACAGCTTGCCGTTGACGATGCGCGTGGCACCGATCTGGATGATCTCGTCGCCGTCCGACGGGTTGAGCCCGGTGGTTTCGGTATCG
>JALOSN010000391.1 GCA_025458415.1 Hydrogenophaga sp. | reverse complement strand
TTGCGCTCCATCATCCGCCAGATGAAGGGGGTGAAGATGAGCTGCATCGCCAGCTCCATCTTGCCGCCGGGCACCACGATGGTGTTGGCACGGCTCATCCAGGAACCGTTGATCATGCTCAGCAGGTACTGGAAGTCGATGCCTTTGGGCTTGGCAAACCGGATCACCACCATGCTCTCGTCGGCGGTCGGGATATCGCGCGTGATGAAGGGATTGGAGGTGTCCACCACTGGCACACGCTGGAAGTTCACATGGGTCAGCCCGAACTGCGGCACGATGTAATTCACGTAGTCGGGCATGCGACGCAGGATGGTGTCGACCACCGCCTCCTGGCTGTAGCCGCGCTGGGTCTTGTCACGGATCAGCTTCTGGATCCACTCCAGGTTGATCGAGGGCACAACGCCGATCAGCAGGTCGGGGTAACGGGCGATGTCGACCTTCTCGGTCTTGACCGCGCCGTGCAGGCCCTCGTAGAAGAGCACGTCGGTGCCCGACGGGATGTCCTCCCAGGGCGTGAAGGTGCCGGGGTCCTGGCCGTAGGGTGCGGCCTCTTCGGCGTTGTGCAGGTACTTCCGGCAACGCCCCGTGCCGTCGGAGGCGTACTGCCGGAACAGTGCCTCGATGTCCTCGAACAGGTTGCCTTCCTCGCCGAAGTGGCTGAAATGCCGGTTGCCCTTGGCCTCCTCCTCGGCCATGCGCACCTTCATGCTCTTGCGGTCGAAGCGATGGAAGCTGTCGCCCTCGATCACGGCGGCCGTCACCTCTTCACGGCGGAAGATGTTCTGGAAGGTGCGGGTGACGGTGGATGTGCCGGCACCGGACGACCCGGTGATGGCGATGATGGGGTGTCTCTCCGACATGGGGAAATCTCCGGTCAATGCAAATTCTTCAGATCCTGAACAGCGAGCGCTCGGCAAACAGCGGGCTGTCGTCCTTGTAGGCCACGGGCTCACGGTGGTAGCGCTCGATGCGCTCGACCTCATGGCGGCTGCCGAACACCAGGCCGATGCGCTGGTGCAACGTGGTGGGCCGTGTCTGCAGCACCGGCTCCCGTCCGGTGCTGGCGCGGCCGCCGGCCTGCTCGATGATCATGCCCACCGGGTTGGCTTCGTACAGCAGGCGCAGCCGCCCCGCCCTGGACGGGTCCTTGGTGTCCTTCGGGTACATGAACACCCCGCCCCGCATCAGGATGCGGTGGGCCTCGGCCACCATGGACGCGATCCAGCGCATGTTGAAGTCCTTGCCGCGCGGCCCCGTTTTGCCAGCCAGGCACTCATCCACATAGCGCTTGATGGGTGCTTCCCAGAACCGGCTGTTGGAGGCGTTGATGGCGAATTCCTGCGTGTCCTGCGGCACCTGCATGTTGGGATGGGTGAGCATGAACTGGCCCAGGTTCGGATCGAGTGTGAAGCCGGCAACGCCGTTGCCGACGGTGAGCACCAGCATGGTGGTGGGGCCATACAGGGCATAGCCGGCCGCCACCTGCTGCGTGCCCGGCTGCAGGAAGTCGGCCTCGACCACATCGCGCCCGCTGTCGATGACCTCCTGTGGCGCGCGCAGGATGCTGAAGATGCTGCCAACAGTGACGTTCACGTCCAGGTTGCTGGAGCCGTCCAGCGGATCGAACACCAGCAGGTACTTGCCCCGCTGGTGCGGAGCGGGAATCTGGTAGGGCTGGTCCATCTCTTCGGACGCCATGCCGGCCAGGTGCCCGCCCCACTCGGTCATCTCGGTGAAGTAGGCATTGCTGACCACGTCCAGGCGCTTTTGCTCTTCGCCCTGCACGTTGACGGAGGTGGCCACATCCTGGTCGACATGGCTGAGCACGCTGCCCAGCTCGCCGAGCGCGACCGAGCGGGCAATCGCCTTGCAGGCCAGCGCCACGTCGAGCAGCAGGGCATTGAAGTCACCGCTGGCGTTGGGAAAGCGGCGGCGTTGCTCGATCAGGTACTGCGTGAGGGTGAAACGGCGGCGGATGGTCATGTTGGCTCTCGGGAGGGTTCGGAATCGGTTTCAGCGGCCGCCGAGGGCCGGTGTGCCGGGCGGCGGGTCGTTCACGGCAGACGACCACCGCCCCGATGCACCGGCGCTCTGGCGCAGCTGCCGCATCACGGTGCGGTAGCCGCCGTCGCTGTCCGGCGCACCGAACACGGCGCTGCCGGCCACCAGGGTGTCTGCGCCGGCGGCGACGATCTCGGCGATGTTGTCGACCTTGACGCCGCCGTCCACCTCCAGCCAGATCTCCCGCCCTGTCCAGGCTCTGTTGGCATCGATGCGCTGACGGGCCATTCGCAGCTTGCTCAGGGTCGAAGGAATGAACTTCTGCCCGCCAAAGCCCGGGTTCACACCCATCAGCAGCACCAGGTCGAGCCTGTCCATCACATGGTCCATCCATTCAAGCGGCGTGGCCGGGTTGAACACCAGACCGGCCTTGCAACCGTGGTCACGAATCAACTGCAGGGTACGGTCCACATGCCGGCTGGCTTCGGGGTGGAAGCTGATGAGGTTGGCACCCGCCTTGGCAAACAGCGGAATCAGCGCATCCACCGGCTCGACCATCAGGTGCACGTCGATGCCGATGCGCACATGCGGCCGGATTGCCTCGCAGACCAGCGGGCCGATGGTGAGGTTGGGCACATAGTGGTTGTCCATCACGTCGAAATGCACCAGGTCGGCGCCGGCGGTTTCGATGGCACGG
>JALOSN010000019.1 GCA_025458415.1 Hydrogenophaga sp. | reverse complement strand
ATGTGGTCCTTGAGGTTGGGGTGCGGCCAGTCGGTGCCCCAGAGCACGCGGTCGGGGAATTCCTCCACCACCCGGCGGGCGAACGGCACCACGTCCTGGTAGGCCGCCTGCTCGCCGCCCAGCGCCTTGGGGCCGGTGACCGACAGCCGCTCGGGGCAGCTGACCTTGCTCCACACGTTGGGGTGCTCTCGCATGAATTTGAGGAACAGCGCGAACTCCGGCCCGTCAATGGGCTTGCTCACGTCGGGGCGGCCCATGTGGTCCACCACCACCGTGGTCGGCAGTGCGGTGAAGAAGTCCCACAGCTCGGGGAGGTCCACTGCCTCGAAGTAGATCACCACATGCCAGCCGAGCTTGCTGATGCGGCTGGCGATCTCCATCAGCTCCTCCTTGGGCGTGAAGTCCACCAGGCGCTTGACGAAGTTGAAGCGCACGCCGCGCACACCGGCGGCGTGCAGCTGCAGAAGCTCTTCATCCGTCACCGAGCGCCTGACCGTGGCCACGCCGCGTGCCTTGCCTGCGCTGGACAGGCAGGCGTCGACCATGGCGCGGTTGTCGGCGCCGTGGCAGGTGGCCTGCACGATGACGTTGCGGGCGAAACCCAGGTGGTCGCGCAAGGCGAACAGCTCGTGCTTGCTGGCGTCACAGGGCGTGTACTTGCGCTCGGGCGCATAGGGGAATTCGCCGCCCGGGCCGAACACGTGGCAATGCGCATCCACCGCCCCCGCAGGCAGCTGAAAGCGCGGCTTGGACGGGCCGCTGTACCAGTCCAGCCAGCCAGCGGTTTTGGTGAAGTCACCGGAAGTCGGTTTGCTCATGCCAGTCCCTCAGTCGATATAGCGCAGGCCAGCGGCAGCCAGGGGCTCACGCATCTTGTACATGTCCAGCCCCAGCACACCGCTGGCCAGCTTCTCGCGCTTCTCACCTTCGAAACTCTCGCGCTTGACGGCAGCGGCCAGCGTCTCGGCCGCACGTGCCGAGGGCACGCACACCACGCCGTCGTCGTCCGCCACGATCACGTCGCCCGGCGTCACCAACGCCCCGGCACAGACGATGGGGATGTTCACCGAGCCCAGCGTCGCCTTGATCGTGCCCTTGGACGAGATGTAGCGGCTCCAGACCGGGAAATTCATTTCCTTGAGCGTCTTCACGTCGCGCACACCGGCCTCGATGATCAGCGCGCGCGCGCCGCGGGCCTGGAACGATGTGGCCAGCAGGTCACCGAAGTAACCGTCGCTGCACTCGGCAGTGACGGTGGCCACCACGATGTCGCCCGGCTGGATCTGCTCGGCGGCCACATGCATCATCCAGTTGTCGCCGGGCTGCAGCAGCACGGTCACGGCCGTTCCGCTGACCTGCACACCGGTCTGGATCGGCCGCATGTAGGGTTTCATCAGGCCCACACGGCCCATGGCTTCGTGCACCGTGGCCGAGCCCAGCGCGGCCAGGCCGTCGGCGGCCGCGCGGTCGGCGCGGGTGATGTTGCGGTAGACAACGCCCAGTTCGTACATATGGGTTTCTCCTTCAATAAGCGGCCTGCGGTGTGCGCGCGTTTTGCTTCGTGTCCCCCGCCCGCTTCGCGGGCTCCTCCTTGACCTACGCAAAACGCACACCCACCACAGGCCTTGGTGGTATGCCTACAAGTTACTTGCCCTGGGCTTTGAGGCGGGCGTCCAGGCGCGGGAACACGCGACGCGCATTGCCTTCGTACACCTGGTATCGCTGCTCGTCGCTGAGGTTGGCCGTGGCCTGCACATAGCGCTTGGTGTCGTCGTAGTAGTTGCCGGTCTCGGGGTCGATGCCGCGCACCGCACCGATCATTTCGGAGGCGAACAGGATGTTGCCCACCGGAATCACCTTGGTCAGCAGGTCGATGCCCGGCTGGTGGTAGACGCAGGTGTCGAAGAACACGTTGTTCAGCAGGTGGTCCTTGAGCAGGGGCTTCTTCATCTCCTGCGCCAGGCCGCGGTAACGGCCCCAGTGGTAGGGCGCGGCGCCGCCGCCGTGCGGGATGATGAACTTGAGCGTCGGGAAGTCCTTGAACAGATCCCCCTGGATCAACTGCATGATGGCCGTTGTGTCGGCGTTGATGTAGTGCGCGCCCGTGGTGTGGAAGCAGGCGTTGCAGCTGGTGCTGACGTGGATCATCGCGGGGATGTCGTACTCGACCATCTTTTCGTAGATGGGGTACCAGTGCCTGTCGGTCAGCGGCGGGCTGGTCCAGTGACCGCCCGAGGGATCGGGGTTCAGGTTGATGCCGACGTTGCCGTATTGCTCCACGCACTTGACCAGCTCGGGGATGCAGGTCGCGGGGTCCACACCGGGCGACTGCGGCAGCATCGCAGCCGGCACGAAGTGGTCGGGGAACAACTGCGAGACGCGGTAGCAGAGCTCATTGCAGATCGCGGCCCAGGTGGACGACACATGGAAGTCGCCGATGTGGTGGGCCATGAAGCTCGCGCGCGGGCTGAAGATGGTGATGTCGGAGCCGCGCTCCTTCATGAGCCGGAGCTGGTTGGTCTCGATGGATTCGCGCAGCTCGTCGTCGCTGATCTTGAGATCGGCGACCTTCGGCATGGCCGCCGGGTCCTGGATGCCGGCGATCTGCTGGTTGCGCCAGTTCTCCAGCGCCTTGGGCGCCGTGGTGTAGTGGCCGTGGCAGTCGATGATCAGGGGCTTGTGCAGGCTCATTCGGGGCTCCGTGGTGGCTGTGCGCTCAGATGGGATTCGGGCAGGTCAGGCGGGCTCCATGCCCTGCCTTCGTTTGGCTTCGCTGCAGGCGGGCGCAGCCAGGAAGTCGATGAAGTCCCGGGTGGCCGCCTGACGCTCTGTGTCGGTGCAGGCCGCACAAACGGCGGCGCTGAAGGTGGTCACGATGGCCACCTCGGGTGGCATCGGGCCGACGATGGTGATGCCAGGCACATGCAGCAACTCGCTGAGCTGCTGGAAACCCAGGTCCACCTCACCGCGGGCCACCAGGCTGGCCACCGGCACGCCGGCCGGTGCCTGCACCAGACGGTCGGCCAGCTCATCGGCCATGCCCCAGGCAGCGAACAGCCGCTGCAGGGTCACGCCGCTGGGGCCGGTGGAAAAGCCGATGCGCCCGCCCGAGCGCAGGGTCTGCCTGAGCGCCGCTTCGGTGCCAATGTCCGGCAAGTCCTGACCCTCGCGCACGGCAACGGACACCCCGGAATGAACCAGGTCAACGCGGCTGCCGGGCAGCAGCTTGCCGGCGACCATCAGCCGGTCGATGGCATCGGAGGCCAGCACCACCAGGTCAAAGGGCTCGTCGGCCATGACGCGCCTGGCGGCATCGACCCCGCCAACCGATTCGATGTGCACGGGCCAACCCCGACCATGCCAGGCGCCGACCAGCTCGGCCAGCAGTTGCCGCGTGGCCATGGACGATATGCCCAGCAGGGCGTCCTTCCCGGCGGGCGATTCGGTGCGGGTGTCGGGCGTCATGCCAGCCATTGTCGCCATGGCTCTTCAGTTCACAAGAGGAATACCGTACTATTAGCCATTCGCTTTTGCTATATCTGAAACCCGGCCCCCATGGACCTGAAGCAGCTGGAGTATTTCGTGCGGGTGGCCGAGCTGGGCAGCTTCACCCGCGCAGCCTTGGCTCTGGACGTCGCCCAGCCGGCTCTGTCGCGGCAGGTGCGCCTGCTGGAGGTGGAGCTGCGCCAGAACCTGCTGGTGCGCAACGGCCGCGGCGCGGTACCGACCGAGGCCGGGCGACTGCTGCTCGAACACGGTCGGGGCATCCTGCACCAGGTCGAGCGGGCACGGGAAGAGCTGGGCCGCGTGCGCGGCGCACTCGCCGGTCGGGTGGCCATCGGCCTGCCGCCCAGCGTGGCCCGGGTGCTCACGGTTCCCCTGACCCGGGCCTTCCGGCAGCACCTGCCGCAAGCCAGCCTCTCGATCAGCGAAGGCCTGTCGGTCACCATGATCGACTGGTTGCGCACGGGTCGGCTGGACATTGCCGTGCTGTACAACGCCCCGCCCAGCGACGAAATCGAGGCCACTGCGCTGGAAGACGAAGAACTGCTGCTGGTGCAGGCCCGTCCGGCCGGCCTGGCCGAAGAACCCCCTCCGGGGCCGGTGACCCTGGCCGAGGTGGCGCGACTGCCGCTGGTCATTCCCAGCCGACCCAATGCGGTTCGCATGCTGGTGGAGGCCGAGTTGGCCAACATAGGCGAGCGCCCGAAAGTGGCGCTGGAGATCGACGGCGTTTCCGCGATCCTGGACCTGGTGGCCGACGGTGTCGGGGTGGCGCTGCTGTCGCGCAACGCGGTCGAAAGCTCGGTACGGCCCTCGGCCTACCGGACGCGTGCGGTCATCGACCCGGTGCTGCGCACTCGGCTGAGCACCGCCACCAGTTCGCTGCGGCCGACCACACTCACCCAGCAAAGCGCGATCGAGCTGATTCGCCAGACCTGGCTGTCCATCGGCACCCGACCCCGGACCACGTGAGCAGGTGACCGGTCAGCCCAGCCAGCCCGGGCTGCGGCGCATCAGCCACAGGATGGCGCTGAGGGTGAAGAACGACGCTGTCGTGGTGGCAAACAGCGCGGCGGCGGCCCAGCGCTCATGACCATGCCGCTGCGCCAGGATGGCATAGACGCCCAGCATGGGCATGGCCGCCGACAACACGGCGGCCGCGCGCAAATCGCCCTCGGGCACCGGCAGTCCCACGGCGCCAAAAGCCACCAGGGCCAGCCAGACACCCGCCGGGTGCCACAGCAGCTTGCCCACGGCGATCAGCGCCAATTGCCCGCGCATGCCCTTGACCTCCAGGCCCACCAGGTTGCCACCGATGATGAACAGGGCCAGGCCGCCCGCACCAGCCGAGAACAGCGTGACGGTGCGGTCCAGCACGGCCGGTAGCGACCAGCCCGAGAGCGCCACCACAAAGCCCAGCACGATGCCGATGATCATGGGGTTGCGGACCAGCCTCTGCAGTGTCTGTTGCAGCACCTGGGCCAGGGTCGGTCGGCCGCCCTGGTGGGCACCGGCATCGGCCAGGGCGAACAGCAGCGGCAGCTTGAGCAGGTTCTCGACGATGAGATTGAGCGCCAGAATGACCCCGGCCAATGGACCGAAGAGCAGCAGCATGACCGGATAGCCGATGTACCCACTGTTGGAACAGGTCATGCCCATGGCCACGTAAGCGCTCTCGGTGAGCGGACGCCCGCGCACCCGCCAGCGCCACAGCAGCCCGCCGGCCAGCACCAGCAGCGAGCCCGCGGCATAGACCAGCAGGTAGCCCGGTCGAAGGACGTCACCCAGCGGCCGAGAGGCCAGGGCATGGAACAGCAAGGCAGGCAGCGCGACCTGGAGGACGAACTTGCCCATCACCCGAATGTCCTCCCGGCTGAAAACGCCCCAGCGCACACACGCAAAGCCGACCGCGATGCACAGGTAGATCGGGCCGGTGATGGCCAGGATGTCCAGCATGGGCAGCGGTGTCAGGCGGCCGGGTCGTTGGCGGCCGGCCGTGCCGCCAGCACGGCATCGGCATAGGCCTGCCAGGCGGGCGCAGGCCCCAGCGCCCGGAAGTGACCGGCCCGCGCCTGGCCGGCCATCCAGTCGTGTTTGCCGGCGATGGCGGCGGACATGAAGGGCTCGAAGCCCGCCTCGCGCACGGTGTTGGCCACCTCACGCATCTCTTCGGCACGCCGCCGGCCGTGCTGGGCCACCCGGCTGAAGAAATAGGCACCCTGCTTTGTCCAGTCGATGCCAGGAAACGTCTCCTGCAGGGTGGCGATCATGGCGTCCTCCACACCGTAATGGCGTGCCGTGGTGTAGCTCTCGATCACCAGCGCCTCCAGGCCCTTGATCATGACGCTGCGGCACATCTTGGTGGCCGAGGCCACCCCCAGCCGGTCACTGGCCAGCTGGGCCACCATGCCCAGTCCCTGCAGCACCGGCAGCAGGTCCTCGGCATGGGCACCTCCGAGCAGCATGGGCACGCGGATGCCGTACGGCGGTACCGAGGTCATGACCCCTGCCTCGACGTAGCGGCCACCGGCGGCGTCCACGCAGGCCGCGGCGCGCTGTTTGGTGCCGGGCGATGCCGAGTTGAGGTCGAGCAAGAAGCCGCCGGTCTTGAGGTGCGGCGCAACGGCCTCGGCCACCGCCAGCGTGTTCGAGGCCGTCACGGCCGAGATCACCAGGTCCGACCCGGCGGCCAGACCGGCCACGCCATCGCAGGTGCTGACACCAGCCTGTTCGGCGTGGGCCAGGGCCTCACCCCGCAGGCCCGGGTCCATGAACTTCAGGTCCCAGACCGCCACGTGGGCAACCCTGGGTTTCACAGCAGCGGCAAAGATCCGGCCCACCTCGCCGTAACCGATCAGTCCGACCCGCAGCTTCTTCACATCTGGGCTCATGGAAGCCACTCCTTGCTCCGAATTCAATGCCAGCCAGTCCGAACCCTGCGCTGCCCCGGCCTCCTCGACGTCCACCCGGCCGGAAGCAACAAGGCCTGCCGCCACGCGCAGGCCTTTTCAGGGACGGCGTTGCGCGAAGCGGCCTGGATCAGAAACGCAGCACGAACAGCACGATCCCGGGGAACGCCACCAGAATGGCGGTGCGGATCAGGTCGCTGGCCACGAAGGGCATCACGGCGCGGTAGGTCTGGGTGATGGGCGTATCGCGCGCCAGCGAGTTGATCACGAACAGGTTCATGCCCACCGGGGGTGTGATCAGGCCGACCTCGACGACGATCAGCACCAGGATGCCGAACCAGATGGCCAGCTCCTCCGGCGGCAGGCCGAAGTCCAGCGCCATGATGATGGGAAAGAACACCGGGATGGTCAGCAGGATCATGGACAGCGAGTCCATGAAGCAGCCGAGGATGATGTACAGCACCAGGATGGCCACCAGCACCAGCACCGGGTCGACGCCCCAGCTGCCCACGATGTTGGCGGCCTCCTGCGGCAGCTGGGACAGGGCCAGGAAGGTGTTGTACACACCGGCACCGAGGACGATCATGTAGATCATGCCGGTGGCGGCGGCCGTACCGACCACGGCGCCGAGCAGCGTCTTGCGGTTCAGACCGCCACTGAACCAGGCCGCCAGACCGGTGCCGAAGGCTCCGATGGCCGCGCCTTCGGTCGGGGTGAACAGGCCGGTGTAGATGCCGCCGACCACCGCCAGGAAGATCAGCAGCACCGGCCACACCTTGGCGGTGGCGGTCAGCCGCTCCTTCATGGGCATGGGGGGCATGCTGCCCACATCCTGCGGCTTCAGGCGCGCATAGATGGCGATCACGATCATGTAGCCAATGGCCGCCATGATGCCGGGCACGAAGGCGGCGAGGAACAGCTTGGCGATGTTCTGCTCGGTCAGGATGGCGTAGATGACCAGCACCACGGACGGCGGAATCAGGATGCCCAGGGTGCCACCCGCGGCAAGGCAGGCGGTCGAGATGCCGCCGGCATAGCCGGCACGCTTGAGCTCGGGCAAGGCCACCTGGCCCATGGTCGCGGCAGTGGCCAGCGACGAGCCGCAGATGGCCCCGAAGCCGGCGCAGGCACCGACGGCGGCCATGGCCACCCCGCCCTTGCGGTGGCCGATCCAGGCCTCCGCCGCCTTGAACAGGGCCTGGGACAGGCCACCCAGCGCCGCGAACTGCCCCATCAGCAGGAACAGCGGAATCACGGACAACGAATAGTTGGAGAAGGTGCTGTAGGTGACCTGCTTGAGCTGGTTGAGGATGGGCACGTGGCTGCCGTACACCATCCAGGCACCAGCCAGCCCGCAGACCAGCATGGCCAGCCCGATCGGGATGCGCACGAATATCAGCAGCAGAAGGACAGGGAAGGACCAGAGGGCCAGTTCGATATTGCTCATGAATCAGTGCCCTGCATTGGCGTTGACGGCCCAGCCCTCGGGTTCGGCGAAGATGCCCAGCTGGGTGAGGGTTCGGGCGAGATAGGACAGGCAGCCGATGACGGCGCCCACCAGGCAGATGGCATAGGCCCACCAGATCGGCATCAGCAGGATGAAGGTGGTCTCCATGTACTCCTTCTTCTCCAGCATGCCTTCCCAGAGCTTCCAGGTGAGCACGAGCCACACGGCCAGCATGAGCAGGTCGCTGATGATGTTGATGCCGCGCTTGAACCAGCCGGGCATGTGCATGTACAGCAGATCCACGGTGGCGTGGCTGCCACTGACATAACACCAGGGCAGGAAGAAGAACACCGCGATGCCGACCCCGACCTCCACCAGCTCGAAGTCGCCCGGCACAGGGCCCAGACCGATGCCGATCATGGCGCGACCGGCCACGCTGGCGACGACCATCAGGGTCAGGGCCACCAGCAGCACGCCACCGACGATGGCGGTCCAACGGGACAGCCGGTAAATGAAGGAGATCATGGCAGTTTCATCCTTTGAGGTCTTCCTGGCATTGTCGTCCATGGCGGACGCGCGACTATAGCGCAGGATTACACATGGTTAAATCGATTTCACCCTTTGTAATCCTGATCAAGGCCACGCGCCGCAGTGCTCATTTCGCGTGCTTGGCGATCAGGGCCTGGGCTTCCCTGATCAGGCGTGGTCCGTCGATGCCTTTGGCGCCCACTTCCTTGATCCAGTCGGCCTCCACCGTGGCCGCGGTGCGACGCCAGCGCTGGGTCTCGGCCATGTCCAGCGCAACGATGTTGTTGCCCGCCTTCACGGCGAGGTCCCGGCCGATCCGGTCGCCTTCGTCCATGGCGCGACCGAACAACGCCGCGGTCTCGACGCCGGAGTTGTTGTCGATCACCTTTTTCAGGTCGGCCGGCAACTTGTCGTAGGCGGCGCGGTTCATCGACAGCGCGAAGGTCTGCGTGTACAGCCCCGCGCTGCCCGCAAAGGTGGTGTGGTTCTTCACCAGTTCATGCACCTTCAGGGCCGGTGCCACCTCCCACGGTATGGTGGTGCCATCGATCACGCCCTTGGACAGGGCCTCGGTCACCGCCGGCACCGGCATGCCCACCGGCGTCGCACCCAGCTTGGTCAGCATGTTGTTGATGACACGCGAGCCGCCCCGCACTTTCATGCCGCGCAGGCTCTCCAGGCCGGTCACCGGCTGCTTGGTGTGGAACAGCCCCGGTCCGTGGGTGTGAACGGCCAGCAGCTTGACGTCCCTGAATTCGTCGGCGGCAAACTTCTCGACGTATTCCTGGATGGCCTTGGAAGACTGCTCGGCATTGCCGCTCATGAACGGCAACTCGAACACCTCGGTCTTCGGAAAGCGGCCGGGCGTGTACCCGAGCACGGTCCAGGTGATGTCCGCCACGCCATCGCGGGCCTGGTCAAAGAGCTGCGGCGGCGCGCCGCCCAGCTGCATGGCATGGAACAGCTGCACTTTGATCCGACCGCCCGATTCCGCCTCGACCTTCTGCGCCCAGGGTGCGATGGCCTTGGCCGGAATCGTGGCCTGGGGTGGCAGCATCTGGTGCAGACGCAAGGTGACGGTCTGCTGGGCGTGGGCCACACCCGCCGCCAGGATGGCGGACAGGGCAAGCAACATGCGTCGACCGATGCGATTCGATGTCATGAAGGTCTCCTGGGTGGAATCTGGACAAGGTGAGAAGCGGTGGGAACTGTGCGATCTTTCGGGCTCCATGAGAAGCCGCACGGAACACTTTCAGCTATGCCGCAGCGGCATAGAAGTTCGTATGGCCATTGCAAATTAATAAGCTTACTCATCAGATGCCCAAAAAAAATGCGCTCATTGAGCCAGCGCAGACATACCCAGGGATGAGCGCCAGGCGGGAGGCCATGACCGGCCCGCCCGCCTGGACACCTCCTCCTCACTTTTTCTCGTACTGGGCGATCAGTGCCTTGGCCTCGGACAGCAGCCGGGCGCCGTCAATGCCCTTGCTCTGCATTTCCTTGACCCAGTCGGACTCCACGGCAGCGGCCGTGCGCTTCCAGCGCTGCGTCTCGGCCATGTCCAGAGCAACGATGTTGTTGCCGGCCTTCACGGCCAAATCACGGCCGCGGATGTCGCCCTCATCCTGGGTGCGAGCGAACATGGCGCCCATCTCGGGACCCGAGTTGTCGTCAATGACCTTCTTGAGGTCGGGTGGCAACTTGTTGTAGGCGGCCTTGTTCATGGCCACAACGAACGTGGTCACGTACAGCGCACGGTCACCCGCGAAGGTGGTGTGGTTCTTCACCAGCTCCTGCACCTTCAGGGCCGGCGCCACTTCCCAGGGGATGGTG
>JALOSN010000390.1 GCA_025458415.1 Hydrogenophaga sp. | reverse complement strand
CTGACCTGGATGGCGGTGGCCTTGCTGCGCGCCTCCACCACCTGGGTCAGCGTCTCCTGCTCGGCATCGATCGCGCCGCGGATGGCCGCCACCAGGTTGGGGATCAGGTCGGCGCGGCGCTGGTACTGGTTGAGCACCTCGGACCATGCGGCCTTGCTCGCCTCATCCAGCCGCTGGAAGTCGTTGTAGCCGCAGCCCGAGAGCCCGGTGAGCAGCAGCAGGCTGGTCATGAGTGCGGCCAAACGGGAGGCCAGACGGGCGAAGGACAGGGTTGAGGGGTACATGGGGACTCCTGAGGGTTGCGTTGACACAGGCCAAGGGACTATACCCCCGGCCCATGCCAGGGGCCGATGCGCGGGCGCCACGAACGGGCCACCCGGGCGCGGCAAAATACCGGTCATGCCCAAACTCAAGATGCCGCCCGGCACACCCGACGACACCGAGGCCGCCTTCTACGAGGCGCTGCACCAGGCTGACATCGACCGCCTGATGGCCTGCTGGGCCGACGAGGACGAGATCGTCTGTGTCCACCCGGGTGGACCGCGTCTGGTGGGGCACGCGGCGGTGCGGGGAGCCTTTGAGGCCATGTTTGCCAACGGTGGCGTCCAGGCGCAGCCGGAACGGGTGCGCCGCCTGGAGACCGGGCACTGCAGCGTGCACAGCGTGGTCGAGCGGGTGGCCGTGCTGGGCGACGACGGCATTCAGGTGGCCTGGGTGACCGCCACCAATGTCTATGTCAAGACGGGTCAGGGATGGCGCATGGTCGTGCACCACGCCAGCCCCGGCTCCCGTTCCGAGCCGGTCGACATGGCCGATGCCCGGCCCCTTTTGCATTGAAGGCGCCGCGTTCCATGCGGTCCCCGAACGGGTCAGTCCATCACGCAGGCCGGGTCCGGCCCGCAGCCTGCGAGCCCATGGGCTACCGTCCCCCGTGGTGGCTGCCGGGCGGCAACGCACAGACCATCTGGGGCGCGCTGCGGGCCCGCCGGCACTTCGGGCCTGCCCCGCAATGGCGGCGCGAACGGTGGACCACACCGGACGGCGACTTCATCGACGTCGACCACGCCACCCACCAGGCCGGCGCCGGTGCGCCCCTGATCGTGCTGTTCCACGGCCTCGAAGGCTCGTCGGCCAGCCAGTACGCGATCGCTTTTGCCGACTTCGCGGCCGAGCGCGGCGTGGCACTGGCCGTGCCCCATTTCCGTGGCTGTTCCGGCGAGCTCAACCTGGCGCCGCGGGCCTACCATTCGGGCGACTTCGAGGAGGTCGACTGGATGCTGCGCCGGTTCGCGGCACAGCATCCGTCCCGGCCGCTGCTGGCGGTCGGCGTTTCGCTGGGTGGCAATGCGCTGATGCGCTGGGCTGGCGAGATGGGACACAGTGCATCGGCGGTGGTGCGTGCCGTGGCCTCGGTCTGTTCACCGCTGGATCTGGCGGCCGGCGGACATGCGATCGGTCGCGGATTCAACCGCCTGGTGTACACGCGCATGTTCCTCTCCAGCATGGTGCCCAAGGCCCTGCGCAAGCTGGAGCAGCACCCGGGCCTTTTCGATGCCCACGCACTGCGCGCCGCCCGCGACCTGTACACGTTCGACAACCTGTTCACCGCCCCCTTGCACGGCTTCCGGGACACCGAGGACTATTGGGAGAGGGCTTCAGCCAAGCCCGTGCTGCCCGCCATCCGGGTCCCGGCGCTGGCCCTGAATGCCCTGAATGACCCCTTCGTGCCGGCGCATTCCTTGCCCCGGCCAGGCGAGGTGGGGCATCATGTCCAGCTGTGGCAGCCCGCCTGGGGCGGGCATGTCGGTTTTCCCTGCGCCGATGCGCGCTCCCGCCTGCCGGGGCATGTCAGGCGCATGCCGGAGGCGGTGGGTGGCTGGTTGCTGTCCCAGGTCTGATTGCCCGGAAGGCTTTGCCCATGGATGACATCGTCAAGGCGGCCATGGCCAAGTGGCCCAACGTGCCCCACTGCTTCGGATGGCTGGGGCTGGACGCACGGGGCCAGTGGTACATGCGCGATGACCGCTCGCAGGCCGCAGGTCCGTTTGCGTTGCTGCCGGGCGAGTCGGGGCCGACCAGCAAAGGCTCCTGGCTGCGTCACGAAAAGCTGATCGACTTCATCGCCCGCAACTACGCCGCCGACGAGGCGGGCCAATGGTTCTTCCAGAACGGACCGCAGCGCGTCTATGTGGAGCTGGAGGCCTGCCCCTGGGTCTGGCGGCTGCAGCCAGACGGGTCGGTGCTGAGCCACACCGGCGTGCCGGTGCAGGTGCACGGCAGCCTGCTCGATGAAGAGGGGCACCTGTACCTGGTGACCGAGCTGGGTGTCGGGCGTGTGCACAGCGCCGACATGTCCCTGGCCGCCGACGCGGTGGAGCAGGGCCGGTGGACGCCTGACGAGGTTGAGCGCAGGGCACTGGCAGGCCGCTTTGGCTACGAACCGAGTCCGCAACGGCGCCGTCAGGCCGGGTCCTGATCGGCCACAGCGGCGGAGGACGCCGACCGACAATAAAAAAAGCCCGCTGGTGGCGGGCCTTTTCGTGCTCGCCCGGATGGGCGAAGCGGTGGTCATTTCACGCTGTCGAGCATGTATTGGACGGCCGCCTGGATTTCGGCATCGGAGGCATTGGCAGCGCCACCCTTGGGCGGCATGGCACCCTTGCCCTTGATCACGCTGGCGGTCAGGCCTTCCAGGCCCAGGCCCAG
>JALOSN010000389.1 GCA_025458415.1 Hydrogenophaga sp. | reverse complement strand
TGCGTGGCGAACATCGGGTCGTTGGGGTGGTAGGGCTCGGTCGGAGGCCGGCACGATAGGGCGCCGCTGCTTTTGCCTGTGGCCACCTCGGCGTGTTGTGCGTGGGCGGCCGGTGACAGCAGGGGAATGGTCTCGTAGCGGATGTCAGCCGGTGCGGCGCTGCCCACGCTGGCGGCCAGGGCGCTGCGCAGGTGCAGGGCCGTGTGGCCCGACGCGAAGCTGGCACCGTCGACCTGCAGCAGCACGTAGCCGCGCAGGCGCGAAGGCTGGGCGGTCCGGGCGCTCAGGCCGGCGGGCAGGGCGCCTGCCGCGGCGGCCTGGTCGTACACCTGCTGGCGCAGGTAGAGTCGTGTCGGGTTCACGGTGAAGGCCGCCATGTCGGCGGTCACGCCCGGCGAGAGCTCGGCCTTCCTGGCCTTCGTGGCCGCTTCGGCTCTCAGGGCCGGCATCACCCACTGCACATGGGGGCTGGACTCCAGCTTCTTCAGCGCACTGGCGGTCAGCGGTCCGTCGGAGCGGCTGCGCACCCACGACAGGCCGTCGGTCTGGTTGACCTGCACCAGCGGTGCGTCGCCCTGACCGGGCAGCACGAGCAGCTGCAGGCCGGCATCGTCCAGCAGCTTCATGCGTTCGTCGGCGGGCACCCTGTCCCGCCACCGCACGGCGGCCAGTGTGGGATCGACGCGGCTGGGGCCGTTGGCGGGATGGTCGAATGTGGCGGGCGTGTTGCCCTTGGTGGTGGTGTTCATGGCGCATCTCCTGGGGTGGTTCAACCCGGTTGAAAGGTTTCAATGGAGCGTGACCGCCGCGTTCCTACGAAGCCCCCTGGGGTCGCTGCGGCGCCATTCCTTGTGGTCGCCGTGCGACGGCTCTTTTTTCATTCGCAGGCCGTCACCTGTGAGGTGGCCCGGGTACCTGGGCGTCCGGGTCAGCCTCGGGGCCATTCTGGGCGCCTGCCACCGGACATGAAATCGTCATTCCTGGGGATGGCTCATCCAGACGGGGTATGGGCCGGTAACAGGCTGTTCGTTCGCCGCCCTGGACCCCAGGTGGCGGTGGTGCTCAGCGGCCCCGTTCGAGGTCGGCGCCCAGGCGCTGAACCAGGAGGGTCTGCGCCCAGTCCATGAAGGCCTGCACGCGGGCGGCGCGCCGGCGGGGCGTGGGGGTCACCAGATGCAGGGGCAGCGACGGGCATTGCCAGGCTGGCAGCACCGGCACCAGTGCGCCGCTGATCAGGTAGGGATGGGCCACAAAGCGGGCCAGGCGGATGAGTCCCAGCCCGTCCAGGCCGGCGCTGAGCGCCACGCCGCTGTCGGTGGTCAGCAACCGAGCGTTCGGTTCGACCTCGGTTCGGCTGCCGGCAGGGTCGATGAGCTGCATGGGGCGCAGCCGGTGGGCGCCAGCGGGCAGGTAACCCACCTGCTGGTGCTCTGCGAGGTCGGCCGGCGTGCGTGGTAGGCCGTGGGTGGCCACATAGGCCGGGGCGGCACACAGCACGAATCGCAGCGCGCCGACGCGACGAGCGCTCATGCCCGAGTCGGGCAGTTCACCGCCGCGCAGGGCACAGTCCACGCCCTCCTGCACCAGGTCGACCCATTGGTCGGTGCAGCCCAGTTCCACCGTGAGCCGAGGGTGTTGTTCCAGAAAGCCGCGCAGCGCCGGTGCAAACAGCAAGCGGCCCATGGCGACCGGCACATTGACCCGCAGATGACCGGTCGCGCCTGCGGTGCCGCGCCGCAGGCGCGTCTCGGCTTCGTCCACCTGCTGAAGGATGGTGCAGGCCTGGGCATGGAAGTCCAGCCCTTCGGGCGTGGGCACCACCGAGCGGGTGGTGCGCGTGAGCAGGCGCGTGCCCAGGCGCTCCTCGAGTTGCTGCACCTGCTGGCTGACAGTGGCCTTGTGCAGACCCAACGCACGCGCGGCGCGGGTGAAGCTGCCGCTGTCGATCACCTGGGTGAAGGCACGCATGGCTTCAAACCGGTCCATGAATGGGGTCCTTTCAAGCGCGGACGGTTCCCGATTGTCAATCCGTCATTGACAGTATGTCCATGCCGCCGGTCTATGCGGCAACGGACCGGGCTCATACATTGAGGACCTCAAGGAAACGTCACGATGCCGAACCCCACCCTGATACAGCGCGTCCATCGGCTGGCAAGCCTGCTGGCGCTGTTGTGCATCGGCTCGTTCTGGCTGTCCACCGTGCTGGTGGAGTTGTTCGGATCGCCGGCGACGGTGGCGCAGGTCAAGCTGGCGGTGCTGTCACCGGGCTTGTGGGTTCTGGTGCCGGCCCTGATGGCCACCGGCGGCAGCGGCGCCTGGCTGGCGCGTGGCCGCCAGGGCCGGCTGGTGGCGGTCAAGCGCAAGCGCATGCCGCTGATTGCGCTCAACGGACTGCTGGTGCTGGTGCCCTGTGCGTGGCTGCTGGCGCAATGGGCCGCCGCGGGCCAGCTGGATGCCCGCTTTTATGCCGTGCAGGCGCTGGAGCTGCTGGCCGGGGCGGTCAACCTCGGCCTGATGGGCTTGAACATCCGGGATGGCTTGCGCCTGAGCGGGCGGCTGCGCGCTGGCAGCGCGCGCTGATCCGATCACAGACTGCCAGGACGACGGGCCGGCTGGACGCCATAGACCAGCAGCACATCGCTGTCGTCCACCACCTGCAGCCGGATGGTGGTGCGCCGGAACAGCCAGCGGCGGTCCATGGTGGTG
>JALOSN010000388.1 GCA_025458415.1 Hydrogenophaga sp. | reverse complement strand
TCGGTGATGCTGAGCTTGCTGGTGCCCAGGCTCTGGCGGATTTCGCGGTGCGCCTGCACGGCGAGCAGCGAGTGGCCGCCCAGGGCGAAGAAGTTGTCCTTGGAGCCCACCCGCGGCACGCCCAGCACCTTGACCCAGATCTCGGCGATCTTCTGTTCGATCTCGTTTTCGGGTGCCACATAGGCCTGAGCCGCTTCGCGCTGCGGGGCGGCGCTCGGGGCGGGCAAGGCCTTGCGGTCGACCTTGCGGTTGGGCGTGAGCGGAAACTCGTCGACCGTCACGAAATGGGCCGGCAGCATGTGCTCGGGCAGCACGGCGGCAATCGCTTCGCGCAGCGCATCGGTCGAGAGCCCCGGCTCGGTGCGCAGGTAGGCCACCAGGCGGACATCGCCCGGCGTGTCTTCGCGCGCCACCACCACCGCCTGGCGCACGCCGGGCTGGCCTTCGAGCACGGCCTCGATCTCGCCCAGCTCGATGCGATAGCCGCGGATCTTGACCTGGAAATCGGCACGGCCCAGGAAGTCGATGCGCCCGTCGGGCCGCCAGCGCGCCAGGTCGCCCGTGCGGTACATGCGCGCCCCGCCAGGGGCTGCGCATTCGGGCTTGACGAAGGGGTCGGGCACGAAGCGTTCCGCCGTCAGCTCGGGGCGTTGCCAGTAGCCGCGTGTCACGCCATCGCCACCGATGTACAGTTCGCCCGGTACACCCACCGCGACCGGTTCCAGATGCTCGTCGAGCACATACAGCTGGGTGTTGGCGATCGGTCGGCCGATGTTGACCACCGACTCGCCCGCACCCGCTGTCTCGGTGGACGACCAGATGGTGGTTTCGGTCGGACCGTACATGTTCTCGATGCGTGCCGGGGTGTAGCGACCCAGTTCGGCCACCAGGGTGCCCGGCAGGGCCTCGCCACCGATCATCATCAGCTTCACCCGGGCCAGCGCCATGCGGGCCTCGTCGTTCATGGCGATCATGCGGGCCATGCTGGGCGTGCACTGAAGGTGGGTCACCCCGTGGCGCACGATCTGGGCCGCGATGGAGAAGTCGTCGGCCGGCAGCTGGGCCGGCTCGTTGGAGCGGCGCAGCACCTCGGCCAGCGGGTACAGGGCCTCCATGACCTTCTCGCTCGGAATGCCGTAGTCGATCAGGCAGGCGATTTCGCTCACCCCGATGCGTTTGAGCTGCTCAACACGTTGCAGGCAGTCTTCCACCGTGCCGAACAGGCCCGAGTCCTCGAAATAGCGCTGGAACGCGAAATCCAGGATGCCTTCAAGTTCCTCGGCGTTCAGGGTGCGGATGTCGATCTCGGCCGGGTTGGTCACACCCTGCGGCTTCTTGAAGGCCGGGAAGGCCCAGGCGTACTGCTTGATCAGGCCGGCGGCGCTGCGCAGGTAGTCCTTCATCGGACCGCGGGCGGTCTCGCGGGCCTGCTCGCGGTCGCGTGCCACGTACGTGTGCAGCATCAGCGTGACCTTGAAGCGCGCCGGGTCGTGGCCGGCGACGCGCAGGGCCTCGTGGTAGATGCGGATCTTGTCGGCCACTTCGTCGACCGACTGTCCCAGCAGGTGGGTCAGCACATTGGCACCGACCTGGCCGGCTTCACGCCAGGTTTCGGGGTTGCCGGCGGTGGTGACCCAGATCGGCAGCTCCTTGGACACCGGGCGCGGCTGGGTCTTGACCGCGAAGGTGCCGGTCTGGGTCGGGAAGTCCACCGCCTCGCCGCGCCACAGGCGCCGGATCTGCTCGGTGGCCTCGAACAGGGCCTGCCGGTTGGCGGGTGGTGTGTTCTCCGGACGCAGCACGAAGTCGTCCGGGTGCCAGCCCGAGGCCACGGCCAGGCCGGCACGGCCATTGGTCAGGTTGTCGATCACCGCCCATTCTTCGGCGATGCGCGCCGGGTGGTGCAGCGGGACCACGCAGCTGCCAGCCCGCACGCCGATGTTCTTGGTCACCGCGGCCACGGCCGCGCCGGTGACCGAGGGGTTCGGGTACGGTCCGCCGAACGCGTGGAAGTGACGCTCGGGCGTCCAGACCGCGCAGAAGCCGTGGGTGTCGGCAAACTTGGCACCTTCGAGCAGCAGCTCGTACTTCTTGGGGCCGGCACCGTCGTCGTTGCCCCAGTAGTAGATGCTGAAGTCCATCTGCCCGGCCGACAGGGGCAGACGGCCACCGGACACCAGCGCGCGGTTCTCGTCGCTGGAGAGCACCAGCTTGAAGCCACGCGCCAGGGTGTAGAACAGCTCCAGCACCGAGATGTCGAAGGACAGGCTGGTGACTGCCAGCCAGACACCGGGCGGATTGTGCTCGATCCGGTCGTCCATGCCGCGGAAGAAGTTGGCCACGTTGCGGTGTTCGACCATCACGCCCTTGGGCCGACCGGTCGAACCCGAGGTGTAGATCATGTAGGCGATGTCGGACGGTTGCACACCACTGGCCAGGTCGGTCTCCGGTTGCGTGGCGATGGCAGGGTCTTCGTCGATCACCAGCACCTGGGCCTGGTGCTCGGGCAACTCGTCCAGCAGCTCGGACTGGGCAACGATGACCGGCGCGCCACTGTCCTCGATGTACAGCGCGATGCGGTCGGCCGGGTAGGCCGGGTCCAGGGGCACGTAGCCGCCGCCGGCTTTCTGGATCGCCAGCGCACCCACCAGCAGGTCCAGCGAACGCCGCGTGTACAGGCCGACCAGGGTGCCGGGCCGCACGCCCATG
>JALOSN010000018.1 GCA_025458415.1 Hydrogenophaga sp. | reverse complement strand
GCGATGCAACGTTGGGCAGTTGGAAAGACGGCAAATCGCAGAGTCCTGGGATCGCTCAACGACTTGGCATTTCAGCTTCAAGTCGGGCTGCTCGACTTCCCGGATCGACCGCTGCTGGCGCAATCGCTCTGGTTGGCCACGACGCCCCTGAAGGTCATCGACTACGGTGCACCCGACCAAGCCACACTCGCTGCGTTCGCTGCTAACCGGGCGCTCCAGGCGGCCATCGGCCGATGACCGCTTCACTCTGAAGCGAGCGGCAAGTTTCGACCCGGTGAAGCCGCACGTGGTGAGCTGTGCAAGGATCGTTCTGCAGCGAAAGCTGCCGCTCATCTACGGGCGCTCGCGGGCCCCTATCGGGGAAACAGCAGACCTACATAGGGTCGTTGGCTCAGATTTTCCACTGATCAAGCGCCCTTGGGGTGAACAACATTGCGAGGCTCGCCAGACACGAATGACTCAACATTTCCAATGAGCTGATCAGCCAGTGCCTGGATGGCCTCTTGGCTGGCCCACGCCACGTGGGGCGTGAGAATGAAGTCGGGACGGTCGAGCAAGGCCATGAACGGGTGGTCGGCTGGCGGAGGCTCTACCGAGGTCACGTCAAATGCCGCTCCCGATATCTGACCGGCGTTGAGCGCTGGGCCCACGGCAGCCTCGTCCACCAAACCGCCACGGCCGGTGTTGATGACCAGGGGGCGTCGGGTCATCATCGCGAATTCGGGGCCAGAGATCATGTGGCGCGTGCGCTCGTTGAGTGGGCAGTGCAGCGTGATCACGTCGGCCTCACCCAGCAACTGCTCGAATGGCGTGTAGAGGCGCCCCTGACCTGTGCGCCCCTTATGCCCTGAGAACAGCACGCGCATGCCCAGCGCGCGGCCAATCGCGGCAACGGATTGCCCGAGATCGCCGTCGCCGATGATGCCGAGGGTGGACCCCGCCAGGTCGCGGATGGGGTGGTCGAAGAAGCAGAACTGCCCGGCAGCCTGCCAGCGCCCGGCACGCACTGCATCGAGGTAGGCGCAGACGCTGCGCCGCAGGGCAAAGATCAGGGCAAAGGTGTGCTCGGGTACGGTGCGGGTGGCATAGCCGCGAACATTGCTGACCACGATGCCGTGGGCCGCACAGGCGGCCAGGTCGATGTTGTCGGTGCCGGTGGCGGCCACGGCGATGAGCTTCAGGCGCGGGGCTTGTGCCAGCACGGCAGCGGGCAACTTGACCTTGTTGACGATGACGATATCGGCCTGCGCGATGCGCTCGGCCACCTGCTCGGCGCTGGTGCGTTCGTGCGCCTCCCAGGTGTGGTCAAAGTCCGGGCGGCGCAGCTGCGTCTCAGGCGAAAGGGTTTCGCGATCAAGAAAGACGATGTGCATGATGATGGATTGCGTGGGGTGTCAGGCCTGGAGCAGGCGCCGTGCTTCGGTGGCCACCGCTTCTGCGGTGATGCCGAACAGTTTGTAGAGGGCGTCGGCCGGACCGGAAGCGCCAAAGCCCTTCATGCCCACGAAGGCGCCGCATGCGCCGAGATAAGCATCCCAGCCGAAGCGCCCGGCGGCTTCCACTGCGACCCGCACGCCGTCGCCCAGCACCTGTTGGCGGTAGTCCGTGGACTGTTCATCGAACAGCTCCCAGCAGGGCAGCGACACCACGGCAGTGCCCACGCCCTCGCTTTCGAGCAGGGCGCGCGCCTGGACGGCCAGTGCCACCTCGGAGCCGGTGGCCAGCAGCGTCACCAGCCGCGGTCCTGCCTCGGCCTCGTGCAGCACATAGCCGCCGCGCGCACAGTGGTTTTCGCTCGAGTGCACCGGGCGGACCAGCGGCAGGCTCTGGCGCGCAAACACCAGGCTCACGGGCCCCGCTCTGCGAGCAAGAGCCAGTGCCCAGCATTCGGCCGCTTCGACCGCGTCGGCCGGACGCATGACCCACATATTGGGCATGGCGCGAAGCGAAGCCAGGATTTCCACCGGCTGGTGGGTGGGGCCGTTCTTGCCGATGCCGATCGAGTCGTGGCTGAAGACGAACTTCACCGGCAGTCCCATCAGCGCAGCCATGCGCATGGCGGGGCGCTCATAGTCCGAGAAAGCGAGGTAGGTCACGCTCAGCGGGATGACACCGCCGTGCGCGGCCATGCCATTGGCCATGGAACCCATGACGTGTTCACGAACTCCGCAGTGCACGTAGGCGCCGGAGCGGTCGGTGGCGGTGAAGGCCTGCAGGCTGCGCTTGTGGCTGGTGGGGGCTTCCAGGTCGGCGCAACCGACGACGCGCTCGGGCAGCAGCGGGGCGAGCAGGTCGTTGATCTCGCCAGACAGAAAGATGCCGCTGGGCACCGCTGGCGCCTCATGGGCTCGCCGCTTGTAGTCAAGCAGCACATCGTGCCAGCCTGCGGGCAGTTCCCCGCGCATGACGCGTTCAAACTCGGCTCGCTCGGCCGTGGGCAGGGCGGCCAGGCGCTCCTGCCATGCCTGGTGTTCGGAGACGCTGCGTCGGCCGGCATCGCGCCAGGTGGCCTGGATGTCGGTGGGCACTTCGAAGGGTGGGTGCGGCCAGTTCAGCAGGGCACGAGCCTCCTGGGCGTCCTGTTCGAACAGGCGCGCACTGTGGCCGCCCCGCTGACCCTGCACGCGTGGGATGCCCTTGCCGATCACCGTTCTGCACGCCAGCAGCGAGGGGCGTGCGTCTTTCTTGGCGTTGGCCAGTGCGACTGTAACGGCGTCAATGTCGTGACCGTCGAGTTCCTGCACATGCCAGCCCGCCACGCGAAAACGCTCGGCAACGTTCTCGCTGATCGACAGCGACGTGGGACCATCGTCCGTAATCAGGTTGTCGTCCCACAGCAGCACCAGCTTGCCCAGTTGCAGATGGCCCGCCAGCGAGATCATTTCCTGCCCCACGCCTTCCTGCAGGCAGCCGTCGCCGACAAAGGCGTAGGTGTGGTGGTCCACCAGGCCAGCGCCGAACCGGGCGCTCAGGTAGGCCTCGGCCACCGCCATGCCCAGCGCGTTGGCAATGCCCTGACCGAGAGGGCCTGTTGTGACTTCGATGCCCGCCGAAGGGTTGTATTCCGGATGCCCTTCGCAGATCGAGCCCAACTCGCGAAAGCGCTGAATTTCCGCCAGCGGCACAGCCTCATAGCCACTGAGGTGCAGCAGCGAATACAGCAGCATGGAGCCGTGACCGTTCGACAGAACCACCCGGTCGCGGTCCCACCACGTGGGGTCGGCTGGGTTGTACTTGAGGTGATTGACATAGAGCGCGGTCGCGATTTCGGCCATACCCAGGGGCACGCCCTGATGGCCTTCACCGGCTTTGACGATGGCGTCGATGGACAGAAAGCGGATGGCGTGCGCCAGGGGCTGCAGGGGATGGTCTGGCATGGTGATGGCGCTTGACCCGCAGGCCCGCGCTTGTCTCCGGTTTGTTGCTTGAGCCCGGATTCTTCGAGGGGCTGTCAGTTGAAGACAAGCGACAAATATTCAGGCATACATGAAGTTGGTTCATGTTGGGGCTGAGCTTCAGCCTCACTTGCCCGCATTGCCCTGGGCTTCCTGGCGCATCCATTCGAGAAACGCCTTGACCTCGGGCCGGGCGGCGTGCCGGGCTGGGTACACCAGAAAATGCCCTTGCACCTCAAGCATCATGTCGTTGCCAAAGACCGGCTGCAAGCGGCCGGTGGCGATCAGCGCCTGGCCCAGCGTAGCGCTCTCCAGTGCAACACCCAGTGACTGAACGGCTGCGTCAAGGCTCATCATGGCGCGGTCAAAGCGCAGGGCAATCTGCTCGGGTCGTTGGGCTGGATGAAAACGCGCGAACCAGTCCGACCATTGCGCCACATTCACCACCGACTGGATCAGCGGCGCGCGCAACAGATCCTCGGCCCGGTGCAGTGTGTGCTCGCGGATGAAGGCGGGACTGGCCAGGGGCATCACCTTCTCCGTGAAGACCGGCTCCACCTCCAGGTGGGGCCAGTTGGGCAAGCCATAGCGGATATCGATGTCCACGAGGCCGAGCTGGAAATCCGAATGCACGTGGGAGGCCGACAACGCCAGAGCGATGTGGGGATAGGACCGACGGAAACGAGCGATGCGGGGCATGAGCCACAGGCTGGCAAAACTCGGGCTGCAGTGCAGGTGCAGCGTGTCTTGCATGCCGTGGCGCAAGGCTTCGGTGGCGGTGTTGATGGCGCCAAGCGCATTGGCCACCCTTTGAAGATAGCTGTGACCGGCCGGCGTCAGCTCAACGCCGCGGGCCGAACGTTCGAACAGCCGTACACCCAGAAGACCCTCCAACTTGGCCAATTGGTGGCTCACAGCCGAAGGTGTGAGATGCAGCTCCTGGGCCGCGAGGGCAAAGCTTCGGCGGCGCGCAATGGCTTCAAAGGCCTGTAGGGCACTCAGCGGCGGGATCATGGTTGAGATTTGTTCATTTATTGCGATGCAACATGAACAAAATTGCATCATGGATGAGTTTATATCGTTTGTTTTCAGGCGACAGGGCTCCCAGAATCCGCCCCATCGTCAACACAGCAAATCTTCAGGAGACATCAACATGCTGCTCAAGGACAAGGTTGCGGTCATCACGGGCGGGGCTGGCCTCAATGGCCTCGGTTTCGCCACCGCCCGCATGATGGCCGCCCAGGGAGCCAAAGTCGTGATCCTCGACCTGGAAGTCGCCAACCCACAAGCTGCCGCCGCCCAACTGGGCACGGACCATCTGGGTCTGGTGGCGAACGTCACCGACAAAAGCTCGTGCGAAGCCGCGGTGGCGCAGATCCAGGCGAAGTACGGCCGCATCGATGTGCTTGTCAACAACGCCGGTATCACCCAACCGGTGAAGTTCCTCGACATCACTGGTGGCGACTACGACCGAATTCTGGATGTCAGTCTGCGCGGCACCCTTTACGCATCCCAGGCGGTCCTGCCGGTCATGCAGGCCCAGAACTGCGGATCCATCGTCTGCATTTCGTCTGTGTCCGCGCAGCGCGGTGGCGGCATTCTGGGCGGTCCCCACTATTCCGCTGCCAAGGCTGGTGTGCTGGGGTTGGCCCGCGCCATGGCCCGCGAGTTCGGCGGCCAGAACATCCGCGTCAACTGCGTGACGCCGGGCCTTATCGCCACCGACATCAACAAGGGAAAGATTCCCGAGGACAAGCGCCAGACCATCCTGGACGGCATTCCGCTGGGCCGTATCGGCGAACCCAACGACGTGGCCGGTTGCGTGGTGTTTCTGGCCAGCGACCTGTCCAAGTACTGCACCGGCGTCACGCTGGATGTCAACGGCGGCATGTTGATTCACTGAGTTCATCGTTCGGGCCCTTGGGGCCACAACCCACCGTGGCCCGTCGGCCACCCCATAACCAGGAGACAAAGATGACATTTCCCAAGATGCTGCGTCGCAGCCTGATCGCCGCTGCCGCACTGACCCTCAGCGGCGCTGCCTTTGCACAGGCCGCCGTCAAATTGACACTGGGTCACGGCAACCCTGTTGGTAGCCCTCGCCACACTGCGGCTGTGAAATTCGCCGATGAGCTCAAGGCCCGTTCCGGCGGACGCATTGAGGTGGCTGTGGCTCCTTCGGCCCAGCTTGGCGACGACGCCGCCATGGTGACCGCGTTGCGCACTGGCGCTCTGGACATTTCGGCCAACTCGCAAGGTGCGCTGGCCAACACCGTGCCTGAATATGCCGCCTTCGGTCTGCCTTTCCTGTTCAGCGATCTGCCGCAGGCCTGGAAAATCCTTGATGGCGCGGTGGGTCAGGCGCTGGCCGCCAAGACCGCGGAAAAGGGCATGGTGGTGCTGGGCTACTGGGACAACGGCATTCGCCATATGAGCAACAGCAAGCGCGCGCTGCTTAAGCCAGAAGACCTCAAGGGCCTGAAGATGCGTACCCCGCCGGATGCTGTCACGGTGGACATCATGCAGGCGCTGGGTGCCGAGGCCCAGCAGATCAAGTTCTCCGAGCTCTACGTTGCGCTGCAGCAGGGCGTGGTGGATGGTCAGGAGAACCCGCTGACCAATATCCACTCGGCCAAGCTGTATGAGGTGCAGAAGTACGTGTCGCTGACCGGCCACAAGTACGAGATGACCCCGTTCCTCATGAGCAAGCGCACCTGGGATCGCCTGTCCGACGCCGATCGCAAGGCGGTGCAGGAGGCTGCCAATGTGGCCACGGCACTGCAGCGCAAGCTGTCCAAAGAGAGCGACGACAGCCTGGTGGCTGAACTCAAGGCCAAGGGGACCCAGGTGGACGTGGTGGACAAGTCCGCTTTCCAGAAGGCGACCGCGTCGGTGGTGAGCAAATGGGAAGCCAGCCCGATCGGGCCCTTCGTGAAACAGGTGGTGGCCGCCTCGCGTGCGCAGTAACGCTGTCCTGCCTGTCAGCAATCCGACCCTGGCTGGGGTCGGGTTCCTCCTGGAGACCGATATGTCCCAAGCCGAAACGGGCTGGCTGGAGCGGCTGGTGTGCGCCATCTGCAAGGTCGTGCTCTGGATCACCGTCTCGGTGATCTTCTTCATCCTCACCGCCAATACCCTGCTTCGATACAGCACCGGCAGCAGTCTGCAGTGGGCCAGCGAAGTGCCCGAACTGATTTTCCCCTGGCTGGTGATGTCGGGCATCGTTCTGGCCGCGGCCAAGGGCGCTCACATCACCACCACCTTTCTGGTGGGCGCACTTCCGCCGATCTGGCAACGGCGGGTGGCTGTGGCGGCCTGGCTGCTGGTCGCGGGTCTGTACGGCTATCTGGTCAAGGCGACCTACATGCTGCTGGAAATCGTGCACGACGAAAAGTCGCCCATCTTGCAAGTCCCAGGCTCTGTCACCTATGGTTGTGTGATGGTGGGCATGGCGCTGCTGTGTGTGCTGGCTCTGCAGTCGGCCTGGCAAAACCTGCGTGCGGCGACGCCGCCCGCACGTACGTCATCGGGGGCGGTATGAGCGCACTCATTCTTCTGGTTTTTCTGGGGGCGGCCACCTTGGCCGTTCCCATCGCCCACGCGCTACTGATCGCCTCCATGGCGGCGGTGGCCACCAACGACCGCATTCCCGCCGACCTGCTGGTGCAGCAGATGGTGGCCCAGGTGCAGAGCTTTCCCCTGATTGCGATCCCCTTTTTCATGCTCACGGGGTCGTTGATGATGGGCGGCAAGCTGGGCGCAGCTTTGGTGGGCATGCTGTCCGCGCTGATTGGCCGTTTCCATGGTGGACCAGCCCAGGTTGGGGTCATGTCTTCCACGGTGTTTGGGGGTGTCTCGGGATCCGCAGTGGCTGACGCATCGGCCATCGGGTCCTTGATGATCCCCTGGCAGAAGAGTCTGGGCTATCCGCCAGCGTTCTCGGCTGCGACCCTGGCCGCTTCGGCCACCATCGTGATCCTGATTCCACCGTCTATCCCGCTCATCTTGTACGCGCAAACGGCCGGTGCTTCCGTGGCCGCCTTGTTCGTGGCGGGTGTTCTTCCCGGACTGTTGTTGTGTGCCGGCTTTCTGCTGGTGTGTTGGTGGTCTGGTCGTAGCCGCAATTTCCCGCGGGACACCACCCCGATCAACTGGCCCGAGTTCCGCAAGAACCTCCGCTACTCGGCGCCGGCCTTGATGTTGCCAGTACTGATCGTGAGCCTGTTGCGTCTTGGTATTGTGACGCCGACCGAGGTCTCGATCATCTCCACCCTGTACGCCTTGCTGATTTCGGTGGTGTTCTACCGCGACCTGAGTATTAGGCGACTGCATGAAGCGGTCGTGGACTCCGGCCTCGCAACTGGGGTGGTTTTGTTGGTGATCATGGCATCGGCTTCCATCGGCTGGCTGCTGACCTTCGATCAGCTTCCGTCCATGGTGACCCAATGGATCGGCCAGAGCGTAGGTGAAGCCTGGATGGTCATCCTGATCATGAACATCGTGATGCTCGCGATCGGCATGTTCATCGACCTGCCGGCCGCCGTCCTGCTGCTGACCCCGGTGTTCCTGCCGCTCGCGCAGAGCATTGGTATGGACCCGGTTCAGTTGGGCGTGATGATGGTGGTGAACCTGGCGATCGGGCTGTACTCACCCCCAGTGGGCACCACCCTGTTCATCACCAGCGAGTTGGCCCGCGTCAAGGTAGGGCAAACGGTCAAGGAATTGCTGCCCTTCTACGCCATTGGGTTTTTGGTGTTGGCCCTGGTGTCATACGTACCCGCCAGCATCCTACGCTGATACCTGTCCAACTCTCTGCGCAGCACCATGGGATGCGTATCACCCTGATGGCTGCCGCAAGTGATCCAACCGTTCCCCGGTCAACCTTTTTGGAGAATCCATGAGCAGTTCCGCATCCACCTTGACCGAGCTTGAGGCGTGCGCCCACAGGATTCGGCGCTACGCCCTGCGCATGGGCGAAGTGCAAGGGCAGGGCTATGTCGGTCAGGCCCTGGGCTATGCCGACGTGCTGGCCGTGGCCTACGGCCATGCGCTGAAGTTTCGGCCTGAAGATCCTGACTGGGACGGCCGTGATCGCTTCCTGCTGTCACACGGCCACTACGCCATCGCGCACTATGCGGCTCTGATCGAAGCCGGCGTCATTCCCGAGGACGAGCTGGAGACCTATGGCAGTGATGACAGCCGCCTGCCCATGTCGGGCATGGCCACCTACACGCCTGGCATGGAGATGTCCGGCGGGTCCCTGGGTCAGGGTTTATCCATTGCCGTGGGCATGGCCCTGGGTCTTCGCCACCGAGGCAACCCGGCCTTTGTCTACAACTCCATGTCGGACGGCGAACTGGACGAGGGTTCCACCTGGGAGGCCGCCATGGCCGCCAGTCACCATGGGCTGGGTAACCTGATCTGCCTGGTCGACATCAACAACCAGCAGGCCGACGGACCGTCGACGAAAGTCATGGGATTCGAACCGCTGACCGACAAGTTCGCGTCGTTCGGTTGGCATGTACAACGTGTTGACGGCAACCACCTGCCGGCCGTCGTTCGCGCGTTTGATACGGCACGCCAGCTGCCCGAAGCGCGTCCACGTGTCATCTTGTGCGACACGCTCATGGGCAAGGGGGTGCCATTTCTGGAAACCCGGGACAAGAACCACTTCATCCGTGTCGACCCGCCCGAATGGCAGCAGGCCCTGGACATTCTGGACGCCAACCGTCCGTGAGGAACCCGAAGATGAACACCGTGACCGAGAAGAAACCCCGGCTGACCACGTCGGCGATGATCGCTTCCATTGCATCGGAGGGCCAGCGCGTCAAGGCGGCGCCATTCGGCAAGGCGCTGACGGAGTACGCTGCGAACCACCCCGAGATCGTGGGCATGACGGCGGACCTGGCCAAGTACACCGACCTGCACCTGTTCGGGCAGGCGTACCCTGAGCGATTCTTTCAGATGGGCATGGCCGAGCAGTTGCTCATGGGCGCTGCTGGTGGCATGGCCAAGGTGGGACTGGTGCCCTTTGCGACGACCTACGCGGTGTTTGGCACGCGGCGCGCCTACGACTTCATCCACCAGGTAATTGCCGAAGAGAAGCTCAACGTCAAGATCTGCTGCGCCCTGCCAGGCTTGACCACCGGCTACGGCCCCAGCCATCAGGCCACCGAGGATTTGGCGATGATGCGCGCCATTCCGGGGCTGACCGTGATTGATCCGTGCGATGCGCTGGACATCGAGCAGGCGGTGCCACAGATTGCGGCCCATAATGGACCGGTCTACATGCGCCTGTTGCGTGGCAACGTGCCTTTGTTGCTGGACGAGTATGACTACCGTTTCGAGCTGGGCAAAGCCAAGTTGCTGCGCGACGGAGCGGATGTCTTGGTGATCGCCAGCGGATTCATGACCATGCGTAGCCTGGAAGTGGCCAAGCAGCTTGAAGCCGACAACGTCAAGGTGGCCGTGCTGCATTGCCCCACCATCAAACCGCTGGACGAAGAGTCCATCCTGCGAGAGGTGCGCAAGACTGGACGCCTGGTGGTCGTGGCGGAGAACCATTCCACCGTGGGCGGCCTCGGTGAGGCGGTGGCAGCCCTGCTGTTGCGCGAGGGTGTGTTCCCCACCCGCTTTCGACAGCTGGCGCTGCCTGACGCATTCCTGGACGCCGGCGCGCTGCCCACCCTGCATGAGCGCTACGGCATTTCTGCCGATCGCATGGTCGCCTCGTTCAAGGCCTGGCTGACCTGAGACGATGCTCAGCGGTAGCACCGCCTCGTTGGACGACCCCCTCGCCCTGCTGCGCCACCTGTACGACGTGGCGGTGCAACGCGCGCAGCCCTTGCACAACACGGCGGCGCATCTGCCACCGCCACCGAAGGGC
>JALOSN010000387.1 GCA_025458415.1 Hydrogenophaga sp. | reverse complement strand
CTGTTCGACCTCATGGGCGAGGACAGCCACGGCTCCAGCACGCAGGAACCCGGGCTGGTCGCCACCACCCCCTGGGGCGTCAAGGAGCGGCTGACCCAGGAGAAGACCGCGATCGGCTTCTACTTCTCCGGCCACCTGTTCGACGAGGTGCGTCCGGAGGTACGGCGCTTTGCTCGCACCCAGCTGGCCGACGTGACCGAAAGCCGCGACCCCCTGGTGCTCGCCGGCATCGTGTCCGACATGCGGGTCATCAACGGCCAGCGCGGACGCATCGCCTTCTTCAAGCTGGACGATGGCTCGGCCATTCTCGAGATCAGCGCGGACGAAGGCATGATCCTGAAGTACCGCCACCTGCTCAAGGACGACGAGCTGCTGATCGTGCAGGCCACCGCACAGCCCGACCGTTTCTCCGGCGGCTTGCGCATCAAGGTGCAGCAGATGTGGGACCTCGCGGCCGCCCGCTGCCGTTTCGGCAAGTACCTGCGGGTGGCGGTCAATGGCCATCCGCCACCCGTGGCTCAGCTGGTCGGTGAGTTTCCACCCCAGCGGGAGGTCACCGAACAGGGTGAACTGGTGCGGGGCCTGCCCGTGCGGCTGGCGGTGCAGCGTGAGGGTGCCCGCTGCGAGCTGCAGCTGGACGACCGGGCCCTGTTCTATCCGACCGACGCGGCGCTGGCACCTCAACTATCGGTCGCTATGGTCGATGATGGTTGTCAATCATGAAGTTGCAACACCGCGCCTGGCTACTGGTGCTGATGATCGTTGGCCTGGCCGCCGTCGGGGCCATGTTTGGCGCCCGCTACATCGTCAGCGACTCGTTCCGGCAATTGGAGATCGAGCAGGTCGAGCGGGAGGGTGAACGCGCCCGTCGCCTGCTGGCGCAGCAATTGGGTGCTCTACAGGCCACGGTTCAGGACTACGCCTGGTGGGCCGATACGGCCGCGTTCGCCGCCGGAGAGAACCCATCGTTCCCCGCAGACAACTTCGCGGCCGACAGCCTGGCTTCCCTGCGCGTTTCCGACGTGCTGTTGTCCAGCGCCAAGGGCGAAGTGATCACCGCCCTGAGCCGAGGCGACGCGTCCATGGACCCGTTGCCCCCGCAACGTGTGGCGGCGTTCGCGCCCCTGCTGGATCAGCTGAAGGCGGCGGCTGACCCCAGGGCCACACTGACCACCTATCTGTCCATCGATCGGCAGCTGTGGCTCGTGGCTGGCGCTGCCATTCATGACTCCGGCCGCGAAGACGCATCGACCGCCGGTTTCCTGTTGATGGCGCGCCATTTTGACCAGGCGGAACTCGCCGGTTTCTCGGACGTGCTCATGATGCCTGTGGGCCTTTCGTTTGACGATCCTGGGCACGCCGGTGTCCATGCGCACCCGGTGTTTCTCGATCATGGCGACGACCAGGTCCATGCCGTGATCACCGATCACGCCGGTCGGCCGGTGGCTGAGCTGCTGTTGACGCCGGATCGGCGCCTGGCCGAGGCGGCCAGCTCGCTCGCCTGGACCGGCATGGGTCTGGCGCTGCTGGCTGGCCTGCTGGCTCTCATGGTCCTGGTGCCGATGCTGGACCGCCTGCTGCTCCGGCGCCTGCAGGACCTGCATGGCGACGTGAAGACGCTGTCCGAGAAGGGGCCATTGGTGGCCGGACCGATAGCGGTCCGTGGCCAGGACGAGATCGGTCAGCTGGCCGAGTCCATCAACGCCCTGGTGGAGCGGGTCAGGCAGGACCATGAATCCCAGCGTGAGGCGTTCGCAAGGCAGGAAGTCCTCCAGGCCCAGCTGGCCCAAAGCCAGAAGACCGAGGCGCTGGGTCGCCTGACGGGCGGCATCGCCCACGACTTCAACAATTCGCTGGCCGCCATCACCGGCTGGGTGCGGCTGGCGGCAGAGGACCTGGACGACGGTCACCCCAGCCAGGAGGCTTTGCAGCAGGCGCAGAAGGCCATGCGGTACGCCGATGGCCTCATGCGCCAGTTGCTGGCCTTCGGTCGCCAGGCACCCCCCAAGCTGCGTCGCCTGCACTGGACCAGCCTGATTGAAGAGACGCGGCAACTGGTCGCATCCGGTCTCACCCGCAACTGCGAGCTCGTGGTGGACTACGGGGTGGACGACGACGAGGTCGATGCCGATCCGACGCAGCTTCAGCAGGTGATGGTCAACCTGCTGATCAACGCGGCCGACGCCATGCAGGGCAAGGGCCGTATCGCCATCCGCCTGCAGGCCGTGACCCAGCCGTCCGCGTCCGGCATCCGGCTGCCCGACGAGTTCCTGGTGCTGCCTGCCGGCAACTACCTGGTGCTCAGTATCGAGGACGAGGGTCCGGGCATACCGGTCGAATTGCGGCAACGGCTTTTCGAGCCCTTCTACACGACCAAACCCAAGGGCAAGGGCACCGGCCTGGGCCTGTCGGTGGCACAGGGCATCGTCGCGCGGCACCACGGCACCATCGGCGTGCTCAGCGAACCCGGGCAGGGCGCCTGCTTCATGGTGGGATTGCCGGTGTCGCGCCGGGACTCGGCGATCCCTGCCATCACCTCGCCCGGCGGACTGGCCGGCGAGGGCCGCCGGGTTCTTTTTGTCGATGATGACCAGCTGGTGCGCCACGCCTGGAGTGCCCTGCTGGAGCGCAAAGGCTGGCAGGTCACGCGGGCGCGCGATGGCGAGGAGGCCTGGGCTCAGTTTTCACAGACCGGCAAGCAGTGGGATGTGGTGCTGACCGACCAGTCCATGCCGCGGCTGGATGGTGTGGGGCTGGCGACCCGCATTCGCGAGGCCGGTGCCAAGACACCGATCGTCCTGATGAGCGGCCATGTCAACGAGGTGCCGGCAGACGCCTTGCAAGGCCTGTTCGCGTCGGTCATGCACAAACCGGTGGAAGCTGCCGAACTGGAGCGGGTCCTCAGGTCCGTGGTGGCGCCCGTTTCGCCACAGGACACGGTGTCCTGACGCTGGGGCGCCGATCGGCCGGTTGCCCCCAGACGCGCCTCAGTCCAAAGGCCGCATTTCCACAATCAGGGGCGAAGGCACACGTCCGTCGGTATCGCGGGGCAGGCTGCCCGTGCGGTCGATGGCCCGCAGGGCCGCCGCATCCCATGCACTGTTGCCACTGCCCCGCACGACACGCCGCGACAGGATGCTGCCATCGGGCGCCGCGCGCACCTCGATCTCGGTCGCCAGGCGGGCCGGAAACTCTTCCGTGTACACGATGTTGGGCCGAATGCGCGCAGCCACCCGGGCGGCGTAGCCGGCCGAAGGACCGCTGGAGCGTTCGGCCGTGCCGCGGGCATCGGGAGCGCCGGTGGCGCCTGCCTGGCCCATGATGCGGCGCATCTGGTCTTCGCGTGCCTCGCGGGCCGCCTCGGCCTCGCGGCGTTCACGGTCTGCCCTGGCCTGCTCTTCCCGCCGG
>JALOSN010000386.1 GCA_025458415.1 Hydrogenophaga sp. | reverse complement strand
ACCCGGGCGCTGCTCTCGCCGGGCTGGCCCGCCAGCAGTTCGTCGGGCGCCAGGGCGGGCACCTCCACGTGCAGGTCGATGCGGTCGAGCAGCGGTCCGCTGAGCTTGCCCTGGTAGCGCGCAATCTGGTCGGGCGTGTCGCGGCAGGCGCGTGTGGGGTGACCCAGGAACCCGCAAGGGCAGGGGTTCATGGCCGCGATGAGCTGGAAGCGGGCGGGAAACTCGCTCTGCATGGCCGCGCGGGAGATGCGAATGTGGCCACTTTCCAGCGGTTCGCGCAGGGCTTCGAGGGCGGCCCGGGGAAACTCCGGCAACTCGTCGAGAAACAGCACGCCGTGGTGCGCCAGCGAAATCTCGCCCGGGCGTGGCGGCGATCCGCCGCCGACCAGGGCCACCGCGCTGGCACTGTGGTGGGGCGCGCAGGTCGGACGCTGGCCCCAACGGCCGATGTCGAAACGGCCGGCCAGCGAGGCCACCGCCGCCGACTCCAGCGACTCGATGGTGTCCATGGGGGGCAGCAGGCCGGCAAAGCGCTGCGCCAGCATGCTCTTGCCCGAGCCCGGGGGGCCGGCCATCAGCAGGCTGTGTCCGCCGGCGGCCGCGATTTCCAGTGCGCGGCGGGCCGCTGCCTGGCCCTTGACGTCGGCCAGGTCCGGGTAGGCCGGCTCGGCACCCTGCCGCGCCACCTGCAGGCGTGTCCAGCCACCGTCATCGCTGGTCTGGTGATGTTGCTGAGCCTCAGGAAGAAAGTGGGCGACCACATCGAGAAGATGCTGGGCCCGATAGACCTCGGCGTCGGCCACCAGGGCGGCTTCTTCGGCGCTGGCCGGGGGCAGCACCAGGCGCGCCGTGGCCTGCCCCGTGCGGGCCGCTTCGCGGTGCAGGGCCAGGCTCATGGCCAGGGCGCCACGCACCGGGCGCAACTCGCCGCCGAGTGACAGTTCGCCGGCGAACTCCCAGCCGGCCAGGCGGTGGCCATCGATCTGCCCGCTGGCCGCAAGGATGCCCAGGCCGGAGTCCTTGGGCAGGTCGGCCGGGGCGAGGTTGACCGTGATGCGCTGGTTGCTGGGAAAGGCCAGTCCGGCGTTGGCGATGGCCGAACGCACCCGCTCGCGGGCTTCACGCACTTCGGTGTCGACCAGGCCGACCAGGGTGAAACTGGGCAGGCCATTGGCCAGATGCACCTCGACGCGCACGGCACGCGCGTCCAGGCCGAGCAGCGCACGGCTGTGCACCACGGACAGACTCATGGTTTCCTCCCTGTTTTGGTGCGTGGCTCGGTCGGACACCCGGCGCGGGTGGTCAGTCCTGTAATGCACTTTATTGGTGCATGGGAGCTGCTGGCACCGGGCGATCGGACCCATGGACCTGGGATGATGGCATGTCCCTGTCCACCTGGCGTCCACAAATGGGGGATGGCGCTCCGGGCGGGGCGTCCGGGTTCGCCCGTCGTGCAGACCGTGCGCCGGGTGCGGCGGCCGGCGCCACCGGGCGGGTTTCAGATTGTTGGCACGGTCCATGCTAGCCCGGTGAAGGCGCAAGCATCAACCCTGGGTGTCAAGGTCCTGCGGCCCGGCACCTCCCGATCTAGAAGAGGTACTACAGCATGAAAATGGTCTCCGCCATCATCAAGCCGTTCAAGCTGGACGAGGTGCGTGAAGCGCTGTCCGGCATGGGCGTGCAGGGCATCACCGTCACCGAAGTCAAGGGGTTCGGCCGGCAGAAGGGCCACACCGAGCTCTACCGTGGCGCCGAGTACGTCGTCGACTTCCTGCCCAAGGTCAAGATCGAGGCCGCCGTGGCCGACGAACTGGTCGACCGGGTCATCGAAGCCATTGAGGGTGCGGCGCGCACCGGCAAGATCGGCGACGGAAAGATCTTCGTCTCCGCACTCGAACAGGTGGTTCGCATCCGCACCGGCGAGACCGGCAAGGAAGCGCTCTGACGCACCACCGAAGCAAAAGAAAGATCACGAACATGAAAAAACTGCTTGTATCCCTTTTCCTGGGCCTGGGCCTGGCCACGGGTGGCCTGAGCGCCATGGCGGAAACCCCGGCGGGCGCTGCCGTGGTGGTGGCGCAGGCCACCACCGAAACACCGGCTGCTGCCGCTGCACCGGCCCCGGCCGCTGAAGCCCCGGCTGCCGCCGAGGCGGCTGCGGCCCCTGCCGAAGCGCCGGTCAAGGAAACCGTCGACAAGGGCGACGTGACCTGGATGATGATTGCCACGGTTCTGGTCATCATGATGGTCATTCCCGGTCTGGCTCTGTTCTACGGCGGCCTGGTGCGCAGCAAGAACATGCTGTCGGTCCTGATGCAGGTGATGGTGGTGTTCTCGCTGATCTCGGTGCTGTGGGCCGTGTACGGCTACAGCCTGGCCTTCGGTGGTGAAGGCCTGATCATCGGCAACCTGGACAAGGTGTTCCTGATGGGGGTCACGCCGGATTCGCTGGCCGCCACCTTCACCCCGGGCGTGATGATTCCTGAGTACATCTTCATCGCCTTCCAGGCCACGTTCGCTGGCATCACCTGCGCCCTGATCGTCGGCTCCTTCGCCGAGCGCATCAAGTTCGGCTCGGTGCTGCTGTTCTGCGCCCTGTGGTTCACCTTCAGCTACCTGCCGATCGCCCACATGGTCTGGGGTGCGGGTGGTTACCTGTTCGACAAGGGTGCGCTGGACTTCGCTGGCGGTACCGTGGTGCACATCAACGCGGCCATGGCCGGCCTGGTGGGCGCCTATGTGCTGGGCAAGCGCATCGGCTACGGCAAGGAATCGATGGCGCCGCACAGCCTGACGCTGACCATGGTGGGCGCATCGCTGCTGTGGGTGGGCTGGTTCGGCTTCAACGCCGGCTCCAACCTGGAAGCCAACGGCGGCACCACGCTGGCCTTCATCAACACCCTGGTGGCGACCGCTGCTGCCGTGCTCGCCTGGTGCATCGGCGAAGCGCTGAGCAAGGGCAAAGCCTCCATGCTGGGTGCCGCCTCCGGTGCGGTCGCCGGCCTGGTGGCCATCACCCCGGCCTGCGGCACGGTGGGCCCGATGGGCGCCATCATCATCGGCCTGATCTCCGGCTTCCTGTGCCTGTGGGGTGTCAGCGGTCTGAAGAAGATGCTGGGCGCGGACGACTCGCTGGATGTGTTCGGCGTGCACGGCGTGGGCGGCATCGTGGGCGCCCTGCTGACGGGTGTGTTCTCGGCCGCCTCGCTGGGTGGTGTCAAGGGCGACGACTTCTCCATCGGCACCCAGCTGCTGGTCCAGGCTGAAGGTGTGGTGATCACCCTGATCTGGTCGGGTGTGGTGGCCTTTGTCTGCTACAAGATCGTCGACATGGTCATGGGCCTGCGTGTCACCGAAGAGGCCGAGCGCGAAGGTCTGGACATCACCTCGCACGGCGAGACCGCCTACAACCGCTGATCGCCGCCCCGGGTTGGCATCCGCCGACCCGTTCGACAGGCATCGCGACGCCCGCCACCCGAAAGGGGGCGGGCGTTTTTGCGTTGATGCTGTCGTAGCGGCCGCATTTGCAGCCGCCCGTGCAAAAAATTCAACGCCGGGCAGGGGCCGGGTCGCTACCATGGCGGCCTATGTCCGAGCACACCCTTCCCGCGCCCCTGCAGTCCCTGGTCGACCAGATCCGCGCTGCCAGCGCCGACCGTCGGCCGCTGCGCATCACCGGCGGCGGCACCAAGGCTTTTCTCGACGAAAGCGGCACGTCGGCGCCCTTGTCGACCACCGG
Source organism: Hydrogenophaga sp. (assembly GCA_025458415.1). Classification (GTDB taxonomy): domain Bacteria; phylum Pseudomonadota; class Gammaproteobacteria; order Burkholderiales; family Burkholderiaceae_C; genus Hydrogenophaga. The sequence continues at coordinate 9 of JALOSN010000386.1, read as the reverse complement.
CTGGGCCGG
>JALOSN010000385.1 GCA_025458415.1 Hydrogenophaga sp. | reverse complement strand
CCCGTCCAGCCGGGTTCAGGTCACCCGTCACCGACAGTTCCCTCGTCGAGGCGATGCACCGCCCGCGGCGGCCGCAGGGCGCACCGAACTCGATCTGCAGCAGGGGGCCACCGAGACCGACGTGCCGCCCCGGCCGGGCAGCGATGCACGAGTTCCGCGATTCGAATTGCGCACGCCGGTGGTGAACTTCGGCGTGCGGGGCACCCGCTTCCGGGCCCGGGTGGAGGGCGCCACGGCCTGGGGAGAGGTCGAGCGCGGCAGCGTGGCCGCCGGCCCGCTTCTGCTGGCCGCGGGCCAGGGCACGCGGGCTGAAGACGGCCAGCCTCTGCGGGCCAGGCCGCTGCTGGCCGCGCCCTCGGTCGACGGGCTGCCGAGCCGGCTGGAGCGGCTGCCGCTGCAATGGCGCTGGTCGGCCATGGCCGAGGCCCAAGGGTGGCGCGCCCAGATCCTTCAGGCGCCTGGCCCGGGGTCTGCCGAGACGGCCGTGACAGGCCTCGTGCACGAGGCGGTGCTGCGGGCGCCGTCGCTGGCGCTGGCGGACCTGCCCGACGGCCACTACGAGCTGCGGCTGCGGGCGCTGGACGCCGACGGGCTGGAAGGTCGTGAGCAGCGGGTGCCATTCGTGCTGAAGGCCCGGCCCGAGCCGCCGCTCGCGGTGTCGCCGGCCGCGGACAGCGTCTGGACGACGCCGTCAGTGCCCCTCGCCTGGTCGCGGCACCCGCAGGGCGAACGCTACCGGCTGGAGATCTGGGCCGATGCCGGCGAATCCACCGGGGCGCCCGTCGTTGCGCGCGAGGACCTGACCGACACCCGGCTGGACGTGCCCTTGCCGCCAGGGCGCTACCGCTGGCGCGTGGGCACCATCCGCGCGGGCAACGACGCAGGGCCCTGGGGTGACTTCCAGACCTTCGAGCGCCGGCCACCTCCACCACCCCCCCCGGCACCGGCCAGCGAGCCGCCCCGCGCCGAACGGGGCACGCTGCAGCTCCGGTGGGCGGCGGCGGCCACACCCGGCGTGCGCTATCAGGTGCAGGTCGCGCGGGACGAGGCCTTCACGGCCCCCGTCGCCGACGAGACCCTCGAGTCCCCGGCGTGGACGCTCACCGACCCGCCGCCCGGCCGTGTGCACGTGCGGGTGCGCGCCGTCGACGCCCAAGGGCAGGTGGGCCCGTGGGGCGTCACCCAGACGGTGGACGTGCCGCGCGCGTGGGAGTGGTGGTGGTTCTTGCCCCTGTTGCTGCTGATCTGAGGCGGGCGCCGCCGTCGGAGCGGCTGAGTCTCGCTTTGCTGGCGGTCCTGGCGCTGCTGGTGGGTCTGCTGGTGGCCGGAACGCCCTTGGGCGCGCTCGTCCAGCGGCCGCTGAACGACCTGCAGGCCAGGCTTCTGGCCCCCGAGCGAGCGCCGGCCCGGGTGCTGGTGGTCGACATCGACGAGCCGTCCCTTGCGGCGCTGCAGCCGCTCTTCGGACCCTGGCCCTGGCGGCGCGACGTCTACGCGCTGGCGGTCGACCGGCTGCGTGCGCTGGGCGCGCGTGCGGTGGCGTTGGACGTGCTGATGACCGACCCGCGCCCCGGGGACGAGGCGCTGGCCCGCGCCCTCACCCGCCCTGGAGCCCCGGTGGTGCTGGCGGCAGCCGGAACCCGCCATGCCAGCGATGGCGTAACGACGACTTCATCGCGGGGCCCGTCGACGCCCGCAACGGGCGGGGCGCCCCGCGACCCCGCATTCACTTGGCCGCATGTCATCGAACCGGCTGCATCCATCCGACCGGCAGACTCCGCGTTGCCGCTGGGCGTCATCACCGGTCCGCTGGACGAGGATGGCGTGTTGAGGCACCTGCCCGCCTGGCACCGGGCCGACCACCGTGACGATGCCCGCTGGCCCACCATGCCGCTGGCCATGCTGTGGGCCACGCACGGCCCTGCGGCGGTGGCGCGGGTTCCCCTGGACGCTCAGGGCCGCATCCTGCTCACCGCCCCCGGGCCCGAAGCGCACGTGGCCACCATGCCGTTCTCGGCACTCTTCGAGGGCTGGGGCGTGCAGGAACCGGACCCATCGGCGGAACCGCTGGCCGAACAGGTGGCGGGCAGCGCCGTCTTCATCGGCAGCAGCGCACTGCTGGCCGACACGGTGATGACGCTGCGAGGGCAGACCACCGGCACCCAGGCCTTGGCCCAGACCTACGCGGCCCTGCGAGACGAGCGGGTACTTCGGCCGGTCGGGCCCGGCTGGCAGGCCGGTGGCCTGGCGCTGGCCCTGCTGCCGCTGGCCTGGGCCTGGCGCCGGGGCCGCACCGACCGCGGCGCCGATCTGCTCGTGTCGGCGCTGGTGCTGGGGGCCGCCACGGCCGCGGCACTGGCCGTGTGGACCGACGGGCCCTGGCTGCTTCCGCTGGCCGGCCCGTTGGCCACCTGGTCAGCGGGTGCCGCGGGCCTGTCGCTGCTGAACACGGCGCGCATGCGCCGCGCGCAGCGCCGGCTGCACCGGGAACTTGCGCTGGCCGAGGCGGCAGCGCAGGCCAAGACGGAGTTCCTCACCACCGTCAGCCACGAGATGCGCACACCGCTCAACGCCCTGCTGGGTGTGGCCGAACTGCTCGACGAAAGCCCGCTGACCCGCGAGCAGCGCCGGCAGGTCGGCCTGTTCCGTGACGCCGGGCACGGCCTGCTGACGCTGATCAACGACCTGCTGGACCTGTCGAAGATCGAGGCCGGCAAGCTGATCCTTCAGCCCGGACGGGTCGAACTG
>JALOSN010000384.1 GCA_025458415.1 Hydrogenophaga sp. | reverse complement strand
GCTGTTTCAGGTTCAGCCCATCGTTGCCAAGATGATCCTGCCGTGGTTTGGTGGCTCATCCTCTGTCTGGACGCTGTGCATGGTGTTTTTTCAGGTTGAGCTGCTGCTCGGTTATGCCTATGTGCACTGGGTGCATGAGAAGCTGCGCCCGCAACTTCAACCCTGGGTCCATGGCGCGCTTCTTCTGCTGAGCCTGGCCACCCTGCCTGTGGTGGCCGATCCTGCTTGGAAACTCACGGCGCAGGCGCAACCCACCTGGAGCGTTCTGGCCGTGCTGGCCACCACCGTGGGCGTGCCTTACCTGCTGTTGTCCACCACCGGGCCGCTGATGCAGGCCTGGTTCGCCCGCAGCTTCGTGGAGCGCGGCCAGCAGACCTACCGTCTCTACGCCCTGTCCAACCTCGCGTCCATGCTGGCGTTGCTGTCCTATCCGGTGCTGGTCGAGCCCCGGCTGGCGGTGGCGCCACAAGCCTGGCTCTGGTCGACTGGCTATGCGCTGTTTGTGCTGTCGTGCGTGGCCACGGCCGCCTACACCCTCAGGCGCCAGCAGGTGCGTGGTCACAGCACCGGTGCGCTGGGGAACGACCCCCGCCCGCCGTTGCGCGAAATCCTGCTGTGGGTTGGCCTGGCCGCCTGCGCCTCCACCCTGCTTCTGGCCCTCACCCGCCACCTGACGCAAGACGTGGCCCCTGTGCCGTTCTTGTGGGTGTTGCCGTTGGCGCTGTATCTGCTGAGCTTCATTCTGTGCTTTGACGCGCCGCGTTACTACGTGCGGCCCGTGTTCCTGGCGGCGCTGCCGCTGTCCTTCGTGGCGCTGGACCGGGTGATGGATGGCGGGCTGGACGTGCCCTGGCTGGTGGTTCTGCTGTGCGGCGCGCTGTTTGTGTGTTGCATGGTTTGCCATGGCGAACTGGTGCGTCGCAAGCCCGCCGTGCGTCACCTCACGCTGTTCTACCTGATGCTCTCGGTCGGCGGTGCGCTGGGCGGCATGTTCGTGGGCCTGCTTGCGCCGACGCTGTTCAACGCCTACTTCGAACTGCCCATCGCGCTGTGGGGTACCGGTCTTATGGTGACCTGCGCCCTGTGGGCTGAGATCGGCCGGCGTGCCCCGCGATGGGGACACGCCATGCTGGTTTTGGCCTTGCTGGTCTTCGGTGCACGGATGGTGGAGGTTTCGCTGGACTACGTGCGCGGCTACACCGAGGTGGTGCGCAACTTCTACAGCCAGACCCGCATCGAGGACAGCGTGGACGATGACCTGGGACCGGTGCGCAGCATGGTGCACGGGCGCATCACCCACGGCGAGCAGTACCTGCAGCATCCTGGCAAGGCCACCGCCTACTACTGCGAGCGCTCGGGTGTGGCCCGTGCGTTGGCCAGCCTGCCCACCGATCGCCCACGTCAGATGGGGGTGGTGGGGCTGGGTGCGGGCACGCTGGCGGTGTATGGCCGCCGTGGTGACGAGATGCGCATGTACGAGATCAACGACCAGGTCGTCGAACTCGCAGCACGACACTTCAGTTATCTGCGCGACACGTCTGCGCGCATCGTGCCGGTGCTCGGCGACGGGCGCCTGATGCTTGAGCGCGAAACGCCACAGGGCTTTGACCTGCTGGTCATGGATGCTTTCTCAGGCGACTCCATCCCCACGCATCTGGTGACACTGGAAGCGTTCGATGCCTACGCCCGCCATCTGCGGCCTGACGGCTTGCTGGCCGTTCACATCACCAACACCTACCTCGACTTGCGCCCGGTGATGGCGGCGGCCGCACACCACATGGGTCGGGTCGCTCTGCTGGTGGAGCTCGCGAGTGGGCACGGCGATCCATTCTGTCGCCGCTCTTCCTGGGTGGTGTTTGTCTCACCGGAGCAAGCCCGCTCCTTGCCACCATCATTGCAGGAGGCTGAGGTGCTGCAGCCAACGCCCGGATTCCGGCCCTGGACCGACACCTTCTCCAACCTCTTTGACATCCTGAAGTGAGGCCACCTTGCCTCGGACGCCGTCGCACCGCTAGAGCAAACGGTTGCGTTCAGCCTACCGCTGACCTCAATCAGAATCGAATGAAACTCCGTCCCTCAGTACCCGCCCGAAGGCTCTGCCCGACCCTTTGAAGCCCCCGCACTGAACCGCTGCACCAACCCGCTCGCCGCCTTCACCAGCAGCGTCGTGTCCACCCCCACCGCCACGAACAGCGCGCCAGCGCCGCGCCCATGCCGCGGATGCCTTCGGGCGGGTAGCGCATGGCTGAGGTTCTTGCGCCAAACACTGTTTTTATGTACAGTATTTAGGCGCCCTTTTCGCGCTTTCTTGCGCTGAACCAATAGGAGGACTCCACACCATGCTCGACCACATGACGTTCCGCGTGACGGACATTGCCAAGGCCAAGGCCTTCTACAGCGGGGCCCTGGCGCCGCTGGGCTACAGCGTCTGTTTTGAGGGGAACTACGGTTCCAACATGGTCGGCTTTGCCTACCCGGACGCCGCCGAGCCTGACGGCAAGAAGGCCGACGTCTGGTTCATTGATGGGCCTTCGCCCTACGGCGGGCCGGCGGCCACATCGGGTTGCCATCTGGCTTGGCGCGCCAGCAGCCGCGCGCAGGTGGACGCCTTCTACAAAGCAGCCCTGGCCGCTGGCGGCAAGGACAACGGCCCGCCCGGCCTGCGCCCGGACTACCACCCCAACTACTACGGCGCCTTCGTGATCGACCCCGAGGGCAACAACATCGAAGCCGTCTGCCACCTGCCTGAGT
>JALOSN010000383.1 GCA_025458415.1 Hydrogenophaga sp. | reverse complement strand
GATGTGCGTGAGCCCTGGGAACTGCAGACCGCATCGGTCCGCCCGGACGGTTTCGAGCTGGTGCACATGCCCATGCGCAGCGTGCCCGCGCGCCTGCACGAGCTCGATCGGCACCAGCCCATCGCCTGCCTGTGCCACCACGGCGCCCGCAGCGCCCAGGTGGTCCACTTCCTGATGCAGAACGGCTTCAGCGAGGTGGTCAACATCGCAGGCGGCATCAACGCATGGTCGCAACAGCGCGACCCCAAGGTGCCTCTGTACTGAAATCACGACCTCTGCATGCCTGCCACAAGGATCCACAGCATGAACGAAACCGACCTCCGCCCTTCCCGCCGGCTTTCGCGTCTGGCTCCGATCGCACTGGGGCTGGCGATCACATGGTCCTGGACGGGCACAGCGCATGCACAGAGCCTGATCGAACTCTATGAAGCAGCTCGCAATTACGACAGCACACTGCAGGCGGCCCGCCTCCAGCACGAGGCCAACCTGGCCAGGGCAGCCCAGGCACGCGCGGGCCTTTTGCCACAGGCCGGCCTGTCGGCAGGCGCCAACTGGGCCAACGTCGACAACAGCGCATTTCCGGCCAGCCGCAGCAGCAACAGCCAGAACGTGGCCCTGTCGGCCAGCCAGCCGCTGTACCGTCCGGCCAACCGCCTCAGCAACGAGCAGGCGACACTGTCCACGGAGGCCAGCGAGGCCCAGTTGGCTCTCGCCGAGCAGGACCTGATCGTCCGCATCAGCCAGGCTTACTTCGACGTGCTGGCAGCCCAGGACACGCTGGCCTTCACCGGCACACTCAAAACGGCCGTGCAGGAACAGCTGGCGGCTGCGCGACGCAGCTTCGAGGTGGGCACCGCCACCATCACCGACACACGCGAGGCGCAGGCCCGCTTCGACCTCGTGCTGGCCCAGGAAATCGCGGCACAGAATGAGCTGCGCGTGAAGAAGCTGGCCCTGGACCAGCTGGTCGGCCGCCAGGATGTCAGGCCCCTGCCCCTGGTGACCCCGGTCACCCCACCTGCGGTCCAGCCCGACTCGGCCGACGCCTGGGTGGCCCGCGCGCTGGACGGCCACCCGGCCATCCTGGCCGCGACGCGGGCGCGCGAGATCGCCCAGCTGGAAACCCGCAAGGCGGACGCAGCCCACAAGCCGACCCTGGACCTGGTCGGACAGTACCAGGTCGCCCGCGGTCCGAGCACCACGGGCAACTTGCCGGGGCAATTCCGCACCAACACCGCCAGCGTCGGACTGCAGTTCAACCTGCCGCTGTTTGCCGGCTACGCCATCCAGAACCGGGTGAAGGAAACCCTGGCCCTGGAGCAGAAGGCCGAAGCCGACCTCGAATCCACGACCCGAAACATCACCCAGGCCACCCGCAGCGCCTATTTCGGTGTGCTCTCCGGTACCGGTCAGGTCAGGGCGCTGGAAGCCGCCGAGGCGTCCAGCCAGAGCGCACTGGAGGCCAACCAGCTGGGCTACCAGGTGGGTGTGCGCATCAACATCGACGTGCTCAATGCGCAGAGCCAGCTGTTCCAGACGCGCCGCGACCTGGCGCAAGCCCGCTACAACGTGCTGGTCGGCCAGTTGCGCCTGAAGCAGGCCAGCGGAAGGCTGGGTGCGGACGACCTCAAACCCATCGACGCGCTGCTGGCCCGCTGAGCTAAACTGCGCCTGCCGGTTCGGAGTTGTCCGCCCGGCCAGATGCGACACGCAGAAGGGAATCCATGCAAGCCGTCAATGTGCTGTGCATCAAATGGGGCACGAAATACGGCCCCGAGTACGTCAACAAGCTGCACAGCATGGTCCGGCGCAACCTGCACCGGCCTTTCCGCTTCGTCTGTCTGACCGACAACGCCCAGGGTATCGATCCGTCCATCGAGGTCAAGCCCATTCCGGCGGTCGGCTTCGACGAGTTTGACCAGCGCAAGCCCTGGACCTTTGCCCACGGCTGGCTCAAGCTCACCAGCTTTGTCCACCCGCTGTACGACCTGGAGGGGCGTACCCTGTTCCTCGATCTCGACATCGTGATCGTCGACAGCCTGGACCCCTTCTTCGAACAGAGCGGCGACTTCATCGTGATCCGCGAGTGGGACAAGAACGATGGCACCGGCAACACCTCGTGCTACCTCTACACCATCGGTGCGCACACCGATGCCCTGGAGCACCTGAAGAAGAACTACCCCGCCTCGATCGCCGACGTGCGCAACGAACAGGAGTTCATCACCGGTTTCCTGGCCCGACAGGGCAAACTGAGTTATTGGCCGGAAGCCTGGTGCCGAAGCTTCAAGCGCCACTGCCTGCCAGGGGTTGTTCGCAGCTGGTTTTCGCCCCCCACCATTCCGTCGGGCGCGCGCATCATCGCCTTCCATGGCAAGCCCAACCCGCCCGATGCCATCGCCGGCGTGAGCGGCAAGTGGTACCGGCGGGTCATGCCGACACCATGGGTCGACGAGCATTGGCGCTGACCCCGGTCGCGCCAGCGCAGCGGATCTACCGGCTGCTGCTTCGCCTGCTCACCGTGCCCGTGTTGCTGTGGTTGTGGTGGCGGGGACGCCGTGAGCCGGCCTATCGGGGACGACTGGGCGAGCGTCTGGGCTTCATCGACCCGGAACCGGCTTCCTTCGATGGCATCCTGATCCAGGCCGCCTCGGTGGGTGAGGTGCAGGCCGTTCGACCCCTGATGGAAGCCCTGGCAGTCCGCTGGCCGCTTCATGCGGTCTCCGTCAGCACCCACACGCCGACCGGTGCAGCCACCCTG
>JALOSN010000382.1 GCA_025458415.1 Hydrogenophaga sp. | reverse complement strand
CGAGGCCGATTGCGTCAGCAACCCGCCCAGCGCAGCGGCGATCACCCCCACCAGCACCTGCACACCCACCAGGCGCCAGGGCGAAAGCCTTGGTTGCCTAGAACGCCACTGCTGCGCTTCTTCGCGCGTCAGGGGCTTGAATTCGGGCTCTTGTGCTCCATCTTCCCAGTCCTGCCCTGCGTTTTCTGACGGCGGCGTCCGCGGGTCTGTGCGGATTGTCGACATGTCAGATTACGGGGGGTTTACAACTTGAAGCGGTTCACAAAGCCGCCCATTATACGTAGAAACCCGATGCCTCCGTCAAGCCGGGCAGGCGTTGGCGCGGACATGCACCAAGGCCCGGCCGGCACGTTGACCCGATAATCCCCGCATGGATCACAGCACCCCGGTCGAACCGGACCTTCCCGACTGGCCCTGCCTGCTCAACGGCACCCTGGCACCGCTCAACCAGGCACGCGTCAGCGCCCTGGACCGGGGCTTCATCTTCGGCGATGGTGTCTACGAGGTGCTGCCCGTCTACGGGGGGCGCATCTTCGGATTCGAGCCGCACATGGTTCGCCTCGATCGCTCGCTGCGCGAGCTGCGCATCCCGCAGCCACACCCGCAGACTGAGTGGCTGTCCATGTCACGGCAGCTGATCGGGGGCATGCGCAGCCGTGGGTTCGATGACCTGCTGGTCTACATCCAGGTAACGCGGGGTGTGGCGCTGCGCGACCATGTTATGCCACCCGGCCTGAAGCCCACCGTGTTCATGATGGCCACACCGATGAAGCCGCCATCGGCAGATCAGCGCGCCAAGGGCGTCGCTTGCCTGACGGCCGACGACTTCCGCTGGCAGAAGGCCCACATCAAGGCCACCAGCCTGCTGGGGTCGGTACTGGCCCGGCAGATCAGTGCCGATGCCGGCCTGACCGAGACCATCATGTTCCGCGACGGCTGGCTCAGCGAAGCGGCGTCGAGCAACGTGTGGGTCGTCAGCGGCGGCCGCGTGGTCGGACCTCCCCGCGACCAGCTGGTGCTCGAAGGCATCCGCTTCGGCATGATCGAACGCCTGTGCGCGGGTCTGGGCATCCCCTTCGAGCTGCGCCGCATTCCACGCGACGAGGTGCTTCATGCCGACGAGCTGCTGCTGTCCTCGGCCACCAAGGAGGTTCTGCCGGTCACGTTGCTGGACGGCCAGCCGGTAGGCCATGGCGACCAGCGGGGTCGCCCCGGGCCGGTGTACCACCGGCTGTACGACGCTTACCAGCAGCTCAAGGCCACCGAGTCCCTCTGAGTCCACGCCGCACGCCCATGCAGACCCCCCCCGACATCCCGCCCGAGCAGTCGCTGATCGAATACCCGTGCCGCTTCCCCATCAAGGTGATGGGCGCCAACACGACCGAGTTCGTCTCGGCCATGGTGGTGATCGCCCGGTCTTTCGAGCCCGGCTTCGACGAAGCCTCGCTGGAGCACCGTCCCAGCCGCGCCGGCAACTACCTGGGTTTGACCGTGTCGATTCACGTCACCAGCCGCGAGCAGCTGGACGAGGTCTACCGGACGCTGACCACCCACCCGCTGGTGAAGTACGTGCTGTGACCCCTACCCGCTGGCTTGGCCAGGTCGAGTACCTGCCCACCTTCGAAGCCATGCAGGCGTTCACCGCCTCGCGTGACGCGGGCACGCCCGATGAACTGTGGCTGTGCGAGCACCCGCCGGTGTTCACCCAGGGGCTGGCGGGACAGGCCAGCCACCTGCTGGCACCCGGCGACATCCCGGTCGTGCAGACCAACCGGGGCGGTCAGGTCACCTACCATGGCCCCGGCCAGGTGGTGGCCTACCCGCTGATCGACCTGCAGCGGGCGGGCTACTACGTCAAGGAATATGTCTACCGCATCGAGGAGGCGGTGATCCGGACCCTCGGCCAGGTCGGCGTCACCGGCCACCGGGTGGCCGGCGCGCCGGGCATCTATGTGCGGCTGGATGACCCGGGCAGCCACGCCCTGCTGCCCCAGCGCCCCATGCGGCGCAGCCCAGGCACCGGGGCCCCGGTTCCCGATTTCGCCGGCCTCGGAAAAATCGCCGCCCTGGGCATCAAGGTCAGCCGGCACTGCACCTACCACGGGGTGTCGCTGAATGTGGCGATGGATCTGGAGCCGTTCGGCCGGATCAATCCGTGTGGGTATCAGGGCCTGGCGACGGTGGATCTTTTTACAATAGGGGTTGTTGTTTCACCAGATGAAGTTGCACAGGTGCTTTCCCGGCATTTGTCTGCCACACTGGCATCCTGACCGATTCGCCACCTGCCGCCTTGCGGCACGACCTGCCATGAACCGCACCGACGCCCCTTCTGCCAGCGAATCCAGCACGGTCCGCGAGGCCCAGCCCGCGGCCAGCTACGACCCCAAGGCCAAGCAGAAAAGCCAGGCCAAGACGGCCCGTATCCCGATCAAGATCGCGCCGGCCGAAGTGCTCAAGAAACCCGAATGGATCCGCGTCAAGGCCGGCTCCCCCAGCACCCGCTTCTACGAGATCAAGGACATCCTGCGCAGCAACAAGCTGGTGACGGTGTGCGAGGAAGCCAGCTGCCCCAACATCGGCGAGTGCTTCGGCAACGGCACGGCGACTTTCATGATCATGGGCGACAAGTGCACGCGCCGCTGCCCGTTCTGCGACGTGGGGCACGGCCGTCCGGACCCGCTGGACGCCGACGAGCCGGAAAACCTGGCCCGGACCATCGCCCAGCTCAAACTGAAGTATGTGGTCATCACCAGTGTCGAC
>JALOSN010000381.1 GCA_025458415.1 Hydrogenophaga sp. | reverse complement strand
GAGCAACTCGATCACCACGTGCTCAAGCACATGGCCGCACCAGGTGCCTTCGTCCAGCCGCTGCAGGAATCCGCCCACCTCGCCCACGCCGCAGTGGTGTTCGCGCAGGGCGGGCAGCCAGGCGGTCAGCCGGTCGTTCAGGCCGGGGATGCGGTTGGACGGGTGGTCTTCCAGCTCGCCGAGGTCGAGCCAGACCTCCATGGCGGCGCGGAAGGTCCAGACGTTGGGGCCGCGCAGGTAGCGCACGCGCAGCAGCTTGATTTCGGCGGTTGAAAAGGACATGTTGGGCAAGAAAAAAGGGCGCGCCCGGCCAGCTTCCAACGCCGAATTCGACGCGCAGTCCCGCATTGTGAACCGGCTTCGGCGACATGGCAGCGCCCGATCGCGGAAAATCTGACGGTCGTGCGCTTTGCCGACCCTCAACATGACATCTCCACAACACCTCCCAGCACCCGCTGTCGCCCGGGCGACCGACCTGCCGCCCCTGCAGCCCGGCGAATCGCTCCTGGCCAGCCTGGTGCTCGACCTGGACGAGCGGCTGCACTTTGCGACCGGCGAGCTGGTGCTGACCGGCGAGCGGCTGATCGCACGCAGCGCCGAAGGCGCCTGGACGGCCTACCCGCTCGCGCCGGACCTCACCCTGCGCCACGCCGACCATGCCGGCGTCGGCACCCTGGAGCTGTGTTCGACCAGCGAACGGCTGGGGCGCTGGCGCTTCACCCTGGCGTCCAATGTGCAGGCGCTGCGGCTGGTCAAGCGCTTCGATCAGCTGCAGGCGGCCCGGGCGCACGGTCACGCGGTCGAGGGTGAGGACCCCACGCGCTGCCCGTCCTGCCGCAACCCGTTGCCCGACGACTCGGACGAGTGTCCGGTCTGCTCGCGCGAGCTGAGCAGCCCGCCCAGCACCTGGGTGCTGTTGCGCCTGGGCCGGTTTGCCCGGCCCTACCGCGGTCAGCTCATCCTGGGTTTCCTGCTCACCCTGGCGTCCACCGCGGCCACGCTGGTGCCGCCCTACCTCACCATCCCGCTGATGGACGATGTGCTGATCCCGTTCCAGAACGGGCAGCAGATCGACATCACCTTGGTCGGCTGGCTGCTGGCCGGCCTGCTGGGCTCGGCCCTGCTCGCCTGGGGCCTGGGCTGGGCCCGGACCTGGGTGCTGGCCCTGGTGTCCGAACGGATCGCGGCCGACCTGCGCACCAACGCCTTCGAGCACCTGCTGGGGCTCTCGCTCGACTACTTCGGTGCCAAGCGAACCGGCGACCTGATGGCACGCATCGGTTCGGAGACCGACCGCATCTCGGTCTTCCTGTCGCTGCACGCGCTGGATTTCGCCACCGACGTGCTGATGCTGGCCATGACCTCGGTCATCCTGTTCTCGATCAACCCCTGGCTGGCCCTGGTCACGCTGTTGCCGCTGCCCTTCATCGGCTGGATGATCCACGTCGTGCGTGACCGGCTGCGCACCGGTTTCGAAAAGATCGACCGCTCCTGGGGCGACGTCACCAACGTGCTGGCCGACACCATTCCGGGCATCCGGGTGGTCAAGGCCTTTGCCGCCGAACGGCGCGAGGCCCGGCGCTTCCGCGAGGCCAACCAGGCCAACCTGGCGGTCAACGACCGGCTCAACCGGATCTGGAGCCTGTTCACGCCCACGGTGACGCTGCTGACCGACCTGGGCCTGCTGGTGGTCTGGGGCTTCGGCATCTGGCAGGTCAGCCGTGGCGAGGTCACGGTGGGGGTGCTGACCGCCTTTCTGGCCTACATCGGGCGCTTCTACGGCCGCCTCGACTCGATGAGCCGAATCGTTTCCGTCACGCAGAAGGCCGCCGCCGGCGCCAAGCGCATCTTCGACATCCTCGACCATGTGTCCAATGTGCCCGAGCCGGTCGAACCGGCCCGTCTGCCACCCGGCGGCCTGTCGGGCGGCGTGGTGCTCGAGAACGTGGCCTTCCGCTACGGCAACCGCTCGGTCATCCGGGGTCTGAACCTGGAAATCCGGCCCGGCGAGATGATCGGCCTGGTCGGTCACAGCGGGTCGGGCAAGAGCACCCTGGTCAACCTGCTGTGCCGCTTCTACGACGTGACCGACGGCGCGATCCGGGTCGACGGCATCGACCTGCGGCGCATCGGGGTGGCGGACTACCGCGCCCACATCGGCCTGGTGCTGCAGGAGCCCTTCCTGTTCTTCGGCACCATCGCCGAGAACATCGCCTATGGCCGGCCCGACGCCACGCGCGAGCAGATCGTGGCGGCCGCGCGGGCCGCCCACGCGCACGACTTCATCCTTCGCCTGCCGCAGGGCTACGACTCGCTGGTCGGTGAGCGCGGCCAGGGCCTCTCGGGCGGCGAACGCCAGCGCATCAGCATCGCGCGCGCCCTGCTGATCGACCCGAAGTTCCTGATCCTGGACGAGGCCACCTCGGCGGTGGACACCGAAACCGAGAAGGAGATCCAGAAGGCGCTGGACAACCTGGTGCAGGGGCGCACCACCATTGCCATCGCGCACCGGCTGTCGACCCTGCGCAAGGCCGACCGGCTGGTGGTGATGGACCGGGGCGAGATCGTCGAGGTCGGTCCGCACGAGGAACTGATGGCCCGCCAGGGCCACTACTGGCGCCTGTATGAAGCCCAGGCCCGCAAGGCCGAGGCCGAGGACGACGGCGACATCAGCGATCACGACGCGGTGCTGCTGGCGCAACAGCCGCAGCCGCATGCCCACACCAGCCAGGTCTGAGGAGCGGACCATGAACAACGAGCAC
>JALOSN010000380.1 GCA_025458415.1 Hydrogenophaga sp. | reverse complement strand
CACCATCGGCGCCACCAAGGTGGCCCGCGCCACGCCCGATGGCCACACCCTGCTGGTCTGGCACATCGGCATGGCCGCCACCGCCGGCCTGTACCGCAAACTGCAGTACAAACCCCTGGAAGACTTCGAGTACCTGGGCATGATCAACGACGTGCCCATGACCCTGCTCGGCTCGCCCAAGCTGCCGGCCAACACCTACCGCGACTTCGAGAACTACATCCGCGCCAACGGCGGCAAGCTGAACCTGGCCCACGCCGGCCTCGGCTCCGCCTCCCACCTGTGCGGCCTCATGTGGCAATCGGCGGTCAAGCTGGACAAGTCCATGACGACCATCGCCTATCGCGGCACCGCTCCGGCCATGAACGACCTGATCGGCGGTCAGGTCGATGTCATGTGTGACCAGACCACCAACACGACCAGCCAGATCGAGGCCGGACGCGTCAAGGCCTTCGCGGTGACCACCGCCAAACCCCTGTCCGACCACAAGCTGCTCAAGGACTACCCGTCGCTCCAGGAAATGGGCTTGAAGGACTTCAATCTGACCATCTGGCACGGCCTGTACGCACCCAAGGGCACCCCGGCCGACATCACCAAGAAGCTCAACGATGCGCTGCAGGCGGCGCTGAAAGACCCCGAGTTCATCCAGAAGCAGGCGGCACTGGGCGCCATGGTGGTCAAGGACAACCGCGTCACCCCGGCCGGCCACAAGGCATTTGTGGCTGACCAGATCACCAAGCTCAAGGCCGTCATCGAGGCGGCAGGCCAGTTTGCCGACTGACCCGGCAGCACAGACACCACCCGCGGCCCGCGTGGCCCTGCGGGTGGTGGACTCGATCACCGAACTGCAGCCCGCCGACGCGGGCTGCGTCGCTTTGAGCGGCTCGCACGGCGGCCTGAGCTCGGCCCGCTACGCGCTTGCGGTCAGGCCCCTGCTGTCGGTGTTCAACGACGCTGGCGTGGGCAAGGACGGCGCTGGCGTGGCCGGTCTCGCGCTGCTGCAGGCCAACGGGCTGGCCGCCTGCACGGTGTCACACACCAGCGCGTGCATCGGGCAGGCCGCCAGCACCCTCGATGAGGGCGTGGTCAGCCACGCCAACCCGGCGGCCGTGGCCCTGGGTCTCCTGGTCGGCCGGTCGCTGCGACCCCAGGTCGAATCCCTCACCGCGAGCGAACCGCCGCGACCTACCGACCGACCGATGCGTCAGTCGCCCTGACACCGGCCAACGGCGGGGTGCCCGGCAGCGCTGCCAGGATCGAACCGCCCGCCTTCAGACCCCCCAGACGATCTCGACCCCGGCCTTCCGGCAGCGTTCGATCATCTCGAACAGCGGCGCGCAGCGCATCCGCAGGCTGACCACTTCGAACTCGGGCGGCGGCTCGCCCTTGGCCCGGGCCTCCTCCTTCTGGCGCCTCTGCTCCGCCTCTTCCTGCTCGATGGCCGCCTTCAGGGCGGCCACAGCCGCCGGCATCTGCTCGGCCAGGAGGACACCGGGTGCGTCCGGGTCCTTGCCCAGAATCTGCAGCACGCGTTTGCCGGTGTGGTGCAGCATCACCACATCACCGGTGTCTCTGGACTTGAATCGGTAGGGGTTCATGCACTGGCTCCTTGTCGTGCGGGATGGCTCTTGACGGGCGTCCGGGTCCATGGCAACCCTGACGACAGCTTCAGGGACATTCTGGCACCAAGCCATCCCTTCCGAGACGATCTGGATCAAGACCGGTGCACCCGAGCCACGTTCGGCCGAACCGCAAGCGTCAGGGTTTCCCCGGTGGACCCAAGTTAATTTAAACCTAAACTAATTGACCATGAACACCGAATCCCTTGACCTCGAGGCGCGCGCCCACAGCGAGCATGCCCAGGAGCTGCGTTTGTGGCTGCGGCTGCTGACCTGCTCGCAACTGATCGAAAAGCGGGTTCGGGCCGGGCTGCGCGAGCAGTTCGACACCACGCTGCCCCGCTTTGACCTCATGGCCCAGCTGGAGCGGCACCCGGAAGGGCTGAAGATGAAGGAGCTGTCACAGCGACTGATGGTGACCGGCGGCAACGTCACCGGCATCACCGACCAGCTGGTGGCCGAGGGCCTGGTCGAGCGAGTCGGGGTCGAAGGCGACCGGCGCGCCTTCCTCGTCAGGCTCACGCCCGAAGGGCGTCGCAGCTTTGAACACATGGCCGAGCAGCACGAGCAATGGATCGTGCAGGCCTTCGACGGCCTGTCGCCGCGCGAACTCGACCAGCTGCACAAGCTGCTGGGCAAGGTGAAACAGCACCAGATGGACATGGAATGAAACACCCCATCCCCGACCACAACCCCATGCGCGGACAGTACCGCGCCGTCGCTGGTGAGCAGCCCAGCCACTTCGCGCTGAGCGTGGCCGACGGCGTCGCCACCGTGACGCTCAACCGGCCCGAACGCAAGAACCCACTGACCTTCGACTCCTACGCCGAACTGCGCGACTGGTTTCTGGGCCTGCAGCGCGCCACCGACATCAAGGCCGTGGTGGTCACCGGCGCCGGCGGCAATTTCTGCTCGGGCGGCGACGTGCACGAGATCATCGGTCCGCTGACGAAGATGAGCATGCCCGAGCTGCTGACCTTCACCCGCATGACGGGTGCGCTGGTGAGCGCCATGCGCGCCTGCCCGCAGCCCGTCATCGCGGCGCTGGACGGTGTGTGCGCGGGTGCGGGTGCCATGATGGCGCTGGCCTCGGACATGCGCCTGGGCACGCCATCGGCCACGGTCGCCTTCCTGTTCACCCGCGTCGG
>JALOSN010000379.1 GCA_025458415.1 Hydrogenophaga sp. | reverse complement strand
TGCGCGCAAGGGCGAGCACGACCTGGCCCTGGGCAATGTGCTGGGATCCAACCTGTTCAACACCCTGGCGGTGGTGGGCGTGGCGGCCGCGATTTCGCCGATGCAGATACCGGCGGAGGCGGTCCACCGTGACCTTCTGGTGATGGGTGGTCTGACGGCAGCCCTGTTTGTCATGGGCTGGGGCTGGCGCGGACGCATGGGCCGCATCAACCGCTACGAGGCGTCGGTCTTGCTGCTGGTGTACGTGGGCTACACCGTGGTGCTGTTGCGAAGCCTGGCCCAGCCCGGCTAGATGGCCAGCCCGTCGCGGACGGTCGGGTAGCGAAGTCTCAGTCCCAGCTCGCGCTTCATGCGCTGGTTGTGCAAGCGGCGCGATTCGCTCATGAAACTCATCAGCATGGCTGGCAGCTGGCGGCTGGCGTCGTCCCGGCTCAGGCGGGGCGGTCGCGGTAGGCCGTACAGGTCAGCCGCCAGATCGAAGTAGTCACCCATCCGCATGTCGGAGTCGTCGACCACGTTGATGTGGCGCTGTGGCCGGGCGCGCCAGAGCGCCAGCGCGCAGGCGCGCGCCAGGTCGTCGGCGTGGATGTGGTTGGTGTAGACGTCATCCTCGGCCCGCAAGGCGGGCGTGCCGCGCAGCAGCCGCTCGCGCGGTGTGCCACCTTCCCGGTCGGGCGCGTAGATGCCCGGGATGTCCCCGGTTGCACGGGTGATGACTCGCTGACCCAGGCACCCTGCCGGTCGCCGTAAACACCGCTGGTCGACCCGTAGACCAGCGAGCGGGGTGGGCTGCGCCGGGCCAGGGACCGCAGCAGTCCGCGCGTGCGGGGGTCATCGCGCCCGTCCGTCGCGGCTTGCGCCGGCGGCGGTGCCAGATGGACGATGCGTGTGGCCAGCCCCGCCAGTCGCTGCAACGTGGTGGCCTGGTCGAGGTTGCCCGCCAGCGGTGTCAGGCCGGCCTGTCGCAACGCGGGCACCCGTTCAGGACTGGAGGTCAGGGCCAGCAGGCGGACCCGGCGCCCGGCTCCGAGCGCCCTGGCCGTGCGCAGGCCCACGTCGCCGCAACCGACGATCAGCACGCGTTCGCGGCGAAAGCGTGCGGGCAAAGCACCAAGCAGGGTCATGGACAAGGGATTTTGCGACAATCTCGGGTCTGAGCCGGACGTGCGCCCGGACAGCCGGGCCAGCGGATCCGCCCGGTGCCCTCCACTGTAACGACTTCCCCATGAGCTTTTCCATCACCGTCGAACCCAGCGGGCGCAGCTTCAGTGCCGAACCCGGCGAAACCCTGTTGGCAGCCGGCATACGGCAAGGGATCGGACTTCCCTACGGTTGCAAGGACGGGGCCTGTGGCTCCTGCAAGTGCCGCAAGGTTTCGGGTACGGTCGAGCATGGCCCGCACCAGTCCAAGGCCCTGTCGGCCGACGAAGAGGCCGCCGGCTTCGTGCTGACCTGCTGTGGCGTGGCCCAGAGCGATGTGGTGCTGGAATCTCGCCAGGTGACCGAGGCAGGTGCCTTCCCGATCAAGAAGATGCCGGTGCGGGTCAGCTCGCTTGAGCGTGCATCGCATGACGTGATCGTGATGGGCCTGCAGTTGCCGGCGGCCGACGCCTTCCAGTACCACGCCGGCCAGTACGTGGAATTCCTTCTGCGCGACGGTGACCGCCGCAGCTACTCCATGGCCAACGCCCCGCACACCCAGGCGGCCGGCCCGCGCATCGAGCTGCATCTGCGCCACATGCCGGGCGGCAAGTTCACCGACCATGTGTTCGGCACCATGAAGGAGAAGGAGATCCTGCGCGTTGAGGGGCCTTATGGCAGCTTTTTCCTGCGCGAGGACAGCACCAAGCCGATCGTGTTCCTGGCCTCGGGCACCGGTTTTGCCCCCATCAAGGCCATCATCGAGCACATGCGCTTCAAGGGCATCGGACGGCCCGCCACGCTGTACTGGGGCGGTCGACGGCCGGCCGACCTGTACCAGGACGCTTGGATCCGCGAGCAGCTGACCCACATGCCCCAACTGCAGTATGTGCCGGTGATCTCGAACGCCCTGCCCGAGGACGCGTGGAGCGGTCGCACCGGTTTTGTCCACCAGGCGGTGCTGCAGGACTTTCCGGACCTGTCGGGACATGAGGTGTACGCCTGCGGCGCTCCCATCGTCATCGAGTCCGCACGAAGGGACTATGTGGCCCAGGCCGGCCTGCCGCCAGAGGCCTTTTTCGCCGACTCGTTCACCAGCGCGGCGGACAAGCAGTAAGACCCCCCTGCGCCGCTGCGCGGCTTCCCCCCTGGGAGGGGGGACACCACCTGTGGCCCGGCGAAGCCGGTTCCACGGTGGTTGCTGGCTGGAGACACGACCGGCCTGTCGCGCAGGTGTCGTTTGCGTGCATTCCCCGATGGTGCCCGGGCGGCCCGGGCAGCACACTGGACTTCTGTTCGTTCTGCTGACCCGGAGTCCTTCGCATGTTCCATCGCCGACACCTCCTGGCCCTGGCGGCCGCCCCGTCTCTTGTTTCCCTGCCTGCCTGGGCGCAGACCAACCCGGTGCGCATCATCGTGCCGTTTGCAGCGGGCGGTCCGATCGACGTGACGGCACGGGTGCTGGCCGAAGCGGTCAAGGACAGCCTGGGCACGGTGATCATCGAGAACCGCGCCGGTGCCGGCGGCAACATCGGCGTCGGTGCGGTCGCCCGATCGGCGCCCGACGGTATGACACTGGGCATCGCCACCACCGCCTCCCACGGCATCAATCCCTGGCTGTTCAGGCAGCTGCCCTACGATCCGGTGAAGGACTTTGTGCCGATCACGCAGATGCTGCGCGTGCCCAACGTGCTGGTGATCAACGCCGATACGGCGCAACGCCTGCGCATCAACAGCCTGGCCGATCTGGTGGCCTATGCCAAGGCCAACCCGGGTCGCCTGAACTATGGCTCCGGCGGCAATGGCAGTGCAGGACATCTGGCCGGCGAGCTGTTCAAGAGCCAGGCTGGCATCTTTGTGGTGCACATCCCCTACAACGGGGGCGCGCCAGCGCAGGCCGCCCTGCTGGGTGGCCAGGTCGATTTCAATTTCGACAACCTGGCCACGGCGGCCGGCAACATCCGCTCGGGCCGCCTGAAGGCGTTGGCCGTGACCACCGCCCAGCGCACGCAGGTAATGCCCGACGTTCCCACCGTGGCCGAAACCCTGCCCGGCTTCGAGATCGACACCTGGTGGGGGCTGGTGGTGCCGGCCGGCACACCGGCCGAACGGGTGGGCCAGCTCAACGCCGCTTTCACGCAGGCCCTGAACGCTCCGGCGGTGCGGGAGCGCTTCGCCACCCTGATGGCCGAACCGGCCCCCAGCACCCCGCAGGCCTTCGGTGACCTCATGAACCGCGAGCGGGCCAAGTACGAACGCGTGGTCAAGCTCAGCGGCGCCAAGGTCGACTGACCCGGTCCGGAGGGACGATCATGCACCAAGCCCC
>JALOSN010000378.1 GCA_025458415.1 Hydrogenophaga sp. | reverse complement strand
ATGATGCTGTGCGCTGCGCTGGCAGGTTTTGCCACCGTGATCCACACGGGCAGTGGCCTGGCGGGGCTGGTGGCAGGCATGCTGGCCGGCGCGATCCTGGCCGGTGTGTTCGGTGTGCTCGTGATCTGGCTCAACACCAACCAGTACGCCACCGGGTTGGCCCTGTCCCTGTTCGGGGTGGGCTTTTCCGCCTTTGCAGGGGTCAGCTACACGCGCGAGAACCTGGCCGACAAGATGGTCAGCACCCCTTCCATCTGGGCCGACGTGCCTGTGATCGGCCCGGGCTTGGCGCGCCTGGACGGCATGGTCTGGGTCGGCCTGGCGCTCATGGCCGGCATGGTCTGGTTTCTCTACCGCACCCGAGCGGGACTGGTGCTGCGCAGCGTCGGCGAAAACCCCGACTCGGCCCACGCGCTGGGCTACCCGGTGAGGCGCATCCGCTGGCTGGCCGTGGTGGCTGGAGGCAGTCTGTGCGGTCTGGCGGGCGCCTACCTGTCCACCGTCTACACCCCGTTGTGGACCGAGGGCATGACCGCCGGCCGTGGCTGGATCGCGCTGGCGCTCACCACCTTTGCCACCTGGCGGCCGGCACGCGTCTTGCTGGGTGCCTACCTGTTCGGTGCCGTCACCATGATGCAGTTTTACCTCCAGGGGCAGGGTGTGCAGATCAGAGCCGAGTTTCTCAGCAGCCTGCCGTATCTGGCGACCGTCATCGTGCTGGTGCTGATCTCGCGCAACCCGGTCTGGATTCGTACTAACATGCCGGCTTCGATCGGCAAGCCTTTCCACCCCGGCTCCTGATCTGCGAAACACTTTTTTCCTGGTCCCGACAAACCCAAACCTCCGAGGAACACATGACTGACCTGAGCAAACGATCTCTCATCAAGGTGGCGGCCCTGACCGCCCTGGCTGGCGCCGCGCTGGTCGGCTGTGGAAAGAAGGAAGAGGCGGCTGCCCCGGCCCCAGCCCCGGCCGCAGCGCCAGCCGAAGCCCCCAAGGTGACCAAGGCCGCCTGGGTCTATGTGGGCCCTGTGGGTGACGCCGGCTGGTCCTTCGCGCACGATCTGGGCCGCAAGGCGGTCGAGGCGAAGTTCGGTGCCGAGGTTCAGACCACCGCCATCGAAGCCGTGCCTTACGGTGCCGATGCCGAGCGTGTGTTCCGCGACCTGGCCCAGCAGGGCAACGAGATCATCTTTGGCACCTCGTTCGGTTACATGGAGACCATGCTCAAGGTCGCCGAGGAGTTTCCGAACGTGAAGTTCGAGCACGCCACCGGCTACAAGACGGCGCCCAACATGCGCATCTATGACGCCAGCTTCTATCAGGACACCTACATGGCGGGCATCATCGCCGGCCACATGACCAAGACCGGCCAGCTCGGCTTCGTCGGCTCCTTCCCCATTCCGGAGGTGCTGCGCAACATCAACGCCTTCGTGCTCGGGGCCCAGACCGTCAAGCCGGATGTGAAACTGAGCGTGGTCTGGGTCAACACCTGGTTTGATCCACCCAAGGAAAGCGAAGCCGCGCAGAGCCTGCTCAACCAGGGCGCCGACGTGCTGCTTCAGAACACCGACTCGACTGCCGTGCTGCAGACGGCGGAACGCAATGGCAAGTTCGCCTTCGGCTGGGACAGCGACATGAGCGCTTTTGCTCCCAATGCACACCTGGGTTCCGCCATCGTCGACTGGGGCCCGTACTACATCAAGTCCATCGAGGAACTGCGCGCGGGCACCTGGGAAACCAAGCGCACGGTGTGGGGTGTCAAGGAAGGCCTGAACGACCTGATCAAGATTGCCGACATCGTGCCGGCCGAGGCCAAGGCCAAGGTGGACGAAGTCAAGGCCGGGCTCAAGTCCGGTGAATTCGAGCCCTTCACCGGCCCGATCATGAACAACGAGGGCAAGGAAGTCCTGGCCGCTGGCCAGAAAGCCGATCGTGCATGGCTCGACGGCGTGAATTTCTATGTCAAGGGCGTGGAAGGCAAAGTGCCCTCCAAGTAATCAGGCTCGGGCTCACAGGGCCGGTGCGGCTGTGGTCGCACATGGCACGGCCACCCTTCCGGCTTGCCGGTCGGGTGGCCTTTTGCTTCTGAAGGATGCGAGATGAACAAGGAACAGCAATGGTGGTGGCCACTGGCGCTGGATGAAGAACTCGGCAGCCAGCCGCTGGCGGTCACCCTGCTGGGGCATCGACTGGTGCTCTGGCGCGACGAGGCCGGCCAGCCGGTCCTGATGACCGACCAGTGCCCGCACCGGGGCGCGCGCCTGTCGCTGGGCCAGGTGGAAGGCAACCGGATCGAATGCCCCTACCACGGCTGGCGCTTCGACCCACAGGGCGCCTGCGTCGGCATTCCTGCCTTGCCCGGCTTCACGCCACCGGCCACGCACAAGGCCTGCCGCCACCCGGTGATGGAACAGCACGGCCTGATCTGGGGCGCCGTCGGTGATGCGGCCTACGCGCCGCCGGCCCTTCATGGTCTGCCCGAGCGGCGCCTGATCTATGGGCCGTTCGACGTCGCCACCAGCGCGCCGCGCGCGGTCGAGAATTTCCTGGACACGGCCCACTTTGCCTATGTGCATCGAGGCTGGCTGGGCGAGGCCAGCCACCCCGAGGTGCCGCATTACGATGTGACACACACCTCGGACGGGCGTCCCGTCATCGAGGCCTACAAGGCCTGGCAGCCGCGCGCCACCGCCAGCGCCACCGAGGGTGGCTGGGTCACCTACCGCTACGAGGTGCTCAGCCCCTACAGCGCGCTGCTGAGCAAGCGCCCGGACGACGGTGG
>JALOSN010000017.1 GCA_025458415.1 Hydrogenophaga sp. | reverse complement strand
TCTGCCCATTGGCGCCATCGCCCTGCTGGTGCGCCTGACCTCACCCGGACCCGCCCTGTACTGGAGTGATCGCGTGGGTCGCCACAACCGCATCTTCCGCATGCCCAAGTTCCGCAGCATGCGGGTCGATACACCGGCCGTCGCCACCCACCTGCTCAAGGACGCCAACGCTTACCTGACCCCCATCGGCTCCTTCCTGCGCAAGAGCAGCCTCGATGAGCTGCCCCAACTGTGGAGCATCCTGCGCGGCGACATGAGTTTTGTCGGACCCCGTCCCGCCCTGTTCAACCAGGACGATCTGATCGCCTTGCGGACCGAGCATGGCGTGCATGAACTGGTGCCCGGCCTGACTGGCTGGGCCCAGATCAACGGTCGCGACGACCTGCCCATCCCCGTCAAGGTCCGGCTGGACGTGGAGTACCTGCAGCGGCGCTCGTTCTGGTTCGACCTGCGCATCATTGCGCTGACCTTCTTCAATGTGCTGCGCAGCAAGGGCGTGCAGCACTGAGGCTGCTGTCCCTGTGAGCGAGAGATCGCTCACCCCTCGGAGACCGGGTGGGCTCGACGCAATGGAAGCTCGACGTGAACGGTCAGCCCGCCCGATGAAGAGCCCAGCAGCCGCAGGCTTCCGTTGTGCAAGCGAACCGTGTGGGCCACGATGGAGAGCCCCAGCCCGCTGCCATCCGGAC
Source organism: Hydrogenophaga sp. (assembly GCA_025458415.1). Taxonomy (GTDB): domain Bacteria; phylum Pseudomonadota; class Gammaproteobacteria; order Burkholderiales; family Burkholderiaceae_C; genus Hydrogenophaga. Next base: position 9,801 of record JALOSN010000017.1, on the reverse strand, counting down.
GGCCGGTCTTCAACCTGACGAAGCGCTCAAGCACCCGTTCACGGTCTGCCTCTGGAATTCCCGGACCGTCGTCGGACACATCCAGCACCGCCGTGTCACCCTGCCTGCGCAGGGCCACGTCGATGCGCGTGCCGGAACCGGCGTAGCGGATGGCGTTGTCCACCACGTTGTCCAGCAGCGTCCTGAGTGCGTGCTCGTCGCCCCATGCCATGACCGGGTCGCAGGAAACCAGCCCCAGATCCAGACCCTGCTCGGCCGCCTGCGCCGAAAAATCGATCACCACCTGCCTGACCATCTGATCGAGCGACACCTCGGTGAAAGAAGACCGGGCCACCTCCGGCTCCAGTCGCGCCAGCAACAACAGCTGCGACACCACGCGACCGGCGCGCTGGATGCCTTTGTCCAGTTCTTCCAGTGCAGCCTCGCGCTCGGCTTCGGACGCCCGACGCACCAGCTGGCCCTGCAACCGGATGGCCGCCAGGGGCGTGTTGAGTTCGTGGGCCGCATCCGCGAGCAGGCGTTTCTGGTTGACCAGCAGCGCGTCCATCCGGTCCAGCAGTTGGTTGAGTGCCTGTCCCAGCGGGACAATCTCGGAGGGCAAGGCTTCGGTGGGAAAACGCTCCAGATCGGCGGGATTCTGTCGGGCGATTTCCTGCCCGATGGCATCGATGGGCTTGAGTGCACGGATGACGACGAGGTAGACCAGCGTACCCAGCCCCAGCACGAGCAGGGCCGACGGCAGGGCCAGCCAAAGCAACAGCTCGTAGAACTGCTGGCGCCGGATGTGGGTGGTCACCGCCACCTGCACGGTCAGCTCGTCCTTCGGAACCGTGTACACGCGCCAGCTCTGCCCGTTCCAGCTGATGATGTGGTGGCCTGCGCTCTGCTGCGGAGGACCCACCTCGGGCAGTGATGAGTACACCAGCTTTCCGTTGGGCCCCCATATCTGACTGACGAAATAGGCCAGATACTCTTCGTCTGGAAACCAGCGCTTCTCCAGCATGGAACTGTCCGCTGACTGGCGGGGCTTGACCCCGGGTGGCGTGGGCCCGAGGGTTTCGTCGTGACGCAGCACCGTTTCGGCGATCTGCTCCAGCCCGAGGTCGCGCACGCTGTTGAACCCCTCCCAGATCAGCTTGGAGGTGAGAAACATGACCACGCCCGCCGTCATGACCAGGGCCAGCATGTGCCATGCCAGCAGGCGGGTTCGGATCGAGATCATTCGGGTTTCACCAGTTTGTAACCCACACCGCGGACGTTCACGATCCAAGGCCCCCCCAGCTTCTTGCGCAAGAAGTGGAGGTGAACCTCCACCGTGTTGCTGGACACCTCGTCGGCCAGACCGTACAGCTGGCTTTTCAGCTGAACCGGGGACAGCACCGCGCCTGGCTGTCGCGCCAGGGCCATCAGCAGGTCGAACTCCCTGGGCGAGAGCTTCAGGTCGACGTCGTCGAGTCGTGCCGTCCTTTCGATCGGGTTGACATGCAGGTGACCCAGGTCGATGGTGGACTGGGCCTGACCTTTGCCACGGCGAGCCAAAGCGTGAATGCGCGCCACCAGTTCGTCCAGATCGAACGGTTTGGCCAGGTAGTCGTCAGCCCCGAGGTTCAGCCCCTCGATACGGTCCCTCACCGAAGAGCGGGCCGTGACCAGAATCGCCGGCGTGATCAATCCCTGCCTGCGTACCCGCTCCAGCACCTTCAGACCATCCATATCGGGCAAACCAAGGTCCAGCACGATCACATCGTAATCCTGATCGCCCAGGGCGTTGAGCGCATGGGCACCGAGCGTCAGGTGGTCGACCTTGAATCCGGCCAGACGAAGACCCTTGTACATGCTGTTGCCCAGCATCTCGTCGTCCTCGACCAGAAGCAATTTCATGGAATTCCGTTCTCCGCCACATGGCACGCAGTTGCGCCCCTCATCAGGACGGCGCCACCCCGCGCGACCCGCCCTCCAGCAGGGATTCTCCGGGAAGCAACGTCAGGCCAGAACACAGCCCCTGAGTACCAGTCGTCTTAACCGATTCTTAAGCCTTGGCCACCTAGACTCCGGCGGACCAGACCGAATCCCGGTCGCCAGATGACAGCGATGCCTTGTCATGGCGGCAGGTCCGGTGAGACAAGAGAGGTTGTATGTACGTCACCCGCAATGTCAGTCCGATCAGCATGAAGCACCAGGGCCTTGCCGGCCTGGCCAGTTTGCCTTCGGTCCTGCCCGGCATGAACACCCTGAGTCCGCTGCACAAGGTGCATCGGGTCGGTCTGGTCGGAACGGGCTTCATCGCCAGCGGATTTGCCCGGCTGCTGATGCGAAAAGGCGGCGACCTCATGCTCTCGTCCGTCCTGAGCCGACGCACGCCGGCGGAAGCGGCAGGGCTGGCGTTCGAGGACCATCTGACGACGTCCATCGACGAACTGCTGGACAGCTCCGATGTCATCATCGAGTGCAGTGGCGACGTCCTGCATGCCACCGAAGTGATCAACCGGGCGGTGCGGGCCGGCAAACCGGTGGTCACCATGAACTCCGAGTTCCATGTCACCACCGGCTCGTACTTCGTGGGCAAGGGTCTGGTCACCGAGGCCGAGGGCGACCAACCGGGTTGCCTGGCCGCACTGCGCGAAGAGGCTGAGGCCATGGGTTTCACGCCGGTGGTGTACGGCAACATGAAAGGCTTCCTCAACCACCACCCCGACCCCGAGGAAATGAAGTACTGGTCCGGCAAACAGGGCATCAGCCTGGCCCAGACCACCTCGTTCACGGACGGCACCAAGATCCAGATCGAGCAGGCATTTGTTGCCAATGCGTTCGGTGCCACCATCACCCGTCAGGGGCTGGAGGGTCCTGATGCCAGCGACCTCAACACCACCGCCTTCTCGCTCGCAGAGAAGGCCATGGCGCTGGGCTCACCCATTGCCGACTACGTGCTGGCCCCTGGCAAGGTGGCTGGCGTGTTCGTGGTGTGCACGCACGACGACGCAGACCGGTCAGCCCTGCGATACCTGAAGATGGGTGACGGTCCGTTCTACCTGCTGCTGAAGAACTACCACCTGTGCCAGTACGAAATCCTGAAGACCGTGCGACGGGTCCTCGGTGGCGGTGGTGCCTTGCTGACCAACTCGGCCCGCCCCACGATCTCGGTGGTGGGCATTGCCAAGCGGGACATTCCGGCTGGCACCCACATGGCCAGGGCGATCGGCAGCTTCCTGGTCCGCGGTGAGGCAGCCAGGATCCAGGACGTGCGTGGACATGTGCCGATCGGCCTGCTGCAGGACGCAGTGACCCGACGCCAGATCGTGGCCGGTCAGGTCATCGGTTTCGAGGATGTCGACCTGCCCGATTCCCTCGCCCAGGGCATTGCCCGAAGCATCTTCGCCTGAGATCGCGCGCCACCCCGACGGAGCCATCAACGGCACAGGTAGTCGGGGTCCTTGTCGCTGCGGCTGAACGGATCGATCAGGGCATCGGTGTACTGGCCCATCAGCAGGCGGTTGCGTGGCAGGAAGTGCTGCCGGAAAAAGCGGCTGAAGTCGGCCAGGCGGCTGCCTTTGGGTGTCAGGCGCACACACCCCCCGTCGATGATGATGGTGCCGGAGGCCGACTGCTCGGTCAGGCGGATTTCGACCAGTCGGTGCTCCCGCATGTATTCGGTGGTGAAGATCTCGTCGAAGCGATCGAGCTGAATGCCCCCTCCCCGTTGCTGGAGCTTCTCCAGGATGTAGAACGACAGGGACCGGTCAATCACGGTGGGCACACTGATGGCCAGGATGTAGCCGGTCAGCACACACATGGCCAGGTGCTGCAGGCGCTCAAAACCGTTGAGCCGACCGAGCATGGGGGTGAACTGCACCAGAACGGCATGAACCAGCACCGCCAGCGCGGCGCAACCCATGGCCGAGTAGAAGACCACATCCACCTGTAGCACGTTGACATACAGGAGCCAGAGGCCACAGGCCAGCAGGGTGTAGACGGCCAGCCCCACGATGGATTGCAGGATTTTCATGTTGCGTGGTGTTGTCGTCAGCTGAGCGCCGGCTTGGCCAGAATGCACACAATGCTCTTGCCCAGCTGGTAACCGGTGAACGGGTCGATCCAGCGGGACAGGCGGACCATGACCGAGTCCCACAGCCGGATCTGGGAGGCCTTGGGCGAATCGGAGCGCAACACGAGTTTGTTGCCCAGGCTCGCGAGCATGCCCACGCTGTCGAGGTAACGCATGCGCCGAACCACCAGCCCGGGCGGTACGATGTCCTTCAGCATGGCCGCGTTGTATCGCCTGAAGTGCCCGATCTTGCGGTCGAAGTCGGTGTACAGCCACTGGTGCGCGGGTGCCACCACCACCACATGACCACCCGGTCGAAGCAGGCCAGCGACGCGCTCGAGTTCACCGCGGTCGTCCTCGATGTGCTCGAGCACGTCGATGTAAAGCACGGTGTCGAACCGCTCGGCGCTGTCGAGCACCTCGGAAGTGCCACAACGGATCTCGTAGCCGGCCGGAAACGGCATCGTGCCAACCCGCTGCCGGACCACATCGCACATGGCGGGGTCGGGCTCCAGGCCCAGCCAGCGCCGGACCGGGTGCGCCGCCAGGGTGCGTGCCGTCGCACCCAGCCCTGCCCCGAGCTCAAGTACATCGTGGCCGATGAAAGGCGTGATCTGACCGCTCCAATAGGCCTTCCAGTTGACGGCCGCCTCGAAGCTCTCCAGTTCATCACCACTGTAGGAAAACTGCTCACCCGTGTCATTCATGGTTTTCGTGTCCCGCCAAGGTGCAGAGACTCAAGATCCAACAGAAGGGCTGCGCTCGCCGTCCGGCGCAAACACCAGAAACCGCCCTCCGAGGTAGCCCAGGACCACCTGCAGTGCGACCGCCAGGGCGAAACCGGCCATATAAGGCAATTGCAACAGATCGGTCCAGACAAACAGCACCGATCCGTGCAGCAGCGCGATGGCCGCATACAGCATCAGAAAGCGCCTGGCTTGCGGCCCTATTGCTCCGTCCTGACGGCGAAACACGAAATGTCGGTTGCCGAAGAACGAAACCGCAATACCCACCAGCGAGGCCGCCGCGCTGGACAGCCCGGCCGAAGGCATCAGCAGCCACTCCAGGCAGGCCCACAAGACCGCAAAATGCACCAGCGTGGCAATCGCCCCGTTGAGCAGGTAACGAAGGCCTTCGGCCCCACGGCCACTCACGGCAAGACCATCCGAGCGCAGTTCATGACAGCTTGACGATGGAGTGCGCCGGCAGAACCTCGTCGACCAGCAAATCGTAGGTTCCGGGCACAGCGATGCTGCTGCCTTTGAGAACGCCGGTGATCATGAGCGTCATCAGTGACATCAGGGCCAGCCCCGCCGTCTGCAGGAAGATCAGGACCAGGATACCGGCCGCCAGCGAAAACCACCCGGGCGTGGCAAGGCCGATCAGCTTCAGCAGCACCACCAGCAGGCCACCGACCACGGCCAGGCCCGCCACCAGGCTGCAGGCAATGCCGGCACGCACCAGCACGTCCTCGGCAAACACCATCAGGCCCTTGAACCCATGCAGCACCAGTCCGACGAAATTCATCTTGGAGCGGCCGGCGTAGCGCGGCCCGCGGTCCAGCGGACACCGGCGGGTTCGCAAGCGCGAGGCCAGGACGGCGCCGGCCACATGGATCGGCAACTCCTGCATGGCCACCAGGCGCTTCACGGCATGGGGTTTGAGCGCCATGAAGTTGCCGAAGCTGATCGGCCGTCCGGTCATGGCCTTGAAGAAGCGCTTGTACACGGCATAAAAGGCCTTGAAACGCCAGGTCTCCACGCGGCTCTTGCGGTGCGCCACGGCGATATCGACAGCCGGGTCTTCCAGTGCCCGGACCAGATCGGCCACGGTCTGCGGCAGGTCCTCGCCGTCCGAGTCCATCACGACCACCGCCGGTGCGCTGCCCAGTTGTTCGGCCACGTAGGACAGCCCGGTGGCAATCGCCTTCTGGTGACCCACATTGCGCCGCAACCGCAGCACGACCCCCTGCACACCGGCACGCACCAGCACGTCGGGGCTCAATGGCTGATGAACCGATCCGTCGTCGACGGCCACCACATACAGGGATTCCCCGTACAGGCGACCCAGCTCGAGGAACAGGCGCCCGCTGGCTTCGAGATCTTCGAAGACGGGTGTGACCACCACCAGTGCCGGGGTCTGGACGGCTGCTTGGCTCATGAGGCCAGTACCTTGCGGAAATGGGCCACAGTGCGCGCCAGGCCCTGCTCCAGCGGCACCTGAGGCTCCCAGTCCAGCAGCCGGCGCGCCAGCGTGATGTCCGGCTGGCGCTGGCGCGGGTCGTCCTGCGGCAGCGGGCGCATCACCAGACGGGACGACCCACCCACCAGCGCCAGCACCCGCTCGGCCAGTTCGCGGATGGTGAACTCGCCCGGGTTGCCCAGATTGACCGGGCCGGTCACCCCGGGCTCCAGGTCCATGAAACGCACGAAGGCCTCGATCAGGTCGTCCACGTAGCAGAAGCTGCGCGTCTGTGAACCGTCGCCAAAGAGGGTGATGTCCTCACCACGCAAGGCCTGCACGATGAAGTTGCTGACCACGCGGCCGTCGTTGGGGTGCATGCGCGGTCCGTAGGTGTTGAAGATGCGTGCCACCCGGATGTCCACCTTGTGCTGGCGGTGGTAGTCGAAGAACAGCGTCTCGGCACAGCGCTTGCCCTCGTCGTAGCACGAGCGGATACCGATCGGATTGACCCGGCCCCAGTACGACTCGTCCTGGGGGTGCACCTCAGGGTCGCCGTACACCTCGCTGGTCGATGCCTGGAAGATGCGGGCCTTGGTGCGTTTGGCCAGGCCCAGCACGTTGATGGCGCCATGCACGCTGGTCTTGGTGGTCTGCACCGGATCGCGCTGGTAGTGGATCGGCGAAGCGGGACAGGCCAGGTTATAGATCTCGTCCACCTCCACATACAGCGGAAAGGTGACGTCATGCCGCATCAGTTCGAAGTGCGGATTGGCCAGCAGGTGAACCACGTTGTCCTTGGTGCCGCTGTAGAAGTTGTCGACGCACAGCACATCGTGGCCGTCGGCGAGCAGCCGCTCGCACAGGTGCGACCCCAGAAAACCGGCTCCACCGGTGACCATGATGCGTTTGCGGTTCCTGACGCGCATGAGGGGCTCCCTCCCCGTTTGAATGAATGGCCGGCAAGCAAGACTACCCGGCCACACCGGCTGGTTTCGGCAATGAACTGATCCGACGAACCAACGGGCGTGGCGTCGTCGGGGCAGAACCCAGGATTATGTGGGCTTTTTGACACGCCCAAGGGCCACTGTTGCCCCGCGCACACAGGCGCTTACCGCCAGCGTGGGCTGCCACCGGTAAAATTGTGGAGGGCGTGTGCCATCAGGGGGCACACAGCACCGATGCAGGCCCACCCTGCCTGCTCACCCTGATTCACGCGCAATGCTGATCAACGCCGTTTCCACCACTTCACTCACGACCCGCCTGTCGGTGCTCTGGTCACGCCACGCCCCCTGGCTGGCCCTCTTGCTGGCTTTGGTACTGGCCTGGCACAGCATGCGCCACGCAGCCGAGGACAGCATCAAGGCCGATGCCCGACAGAACCTGACGATTGCCGTCAACTTGGTCGAACGCGGTGAATTCTCAGGTTCAAGGCTGACCGTCGACGAGCCCAAACCATCCAATTTCCGCGAGCCCTTGCCCATCTGGGTGGTGGCCGCCTATCTGAAGACGTTCACCCTGCCCGATCCAGCCGGCGAGGTGTTCAAAGGCCCGAACGCCGCCCACATCAAGAAACACAACGCGGGCTGGGTGTTCCTGGGCTTCCTGGGCTGCTGGCTGCTGATCCACGCGCTCACCGGCAGCCACCTGGGCGCCTTGCTGGGCAGTCTGGTCATCCACGGGCTGTTGCTGGACCTGCCCTATCTGGTCAACACCCTCTACACCGAACTCGCGGCTTCGGTGCTGCTGATCTGGTGCACCTGGCTGCTGGTTCGTGCCCATGACACCCAGCAGCGGCGCTACTGGTTGCTGGCGGGGGTGCTGTTCGGACTTCTGGCGCTGACCAAGGCCATCTTTCTGTACGCGGCCATCGGCAGCCTTCCGTTCATCGCGCTGGCGCAACTCTACCGGCGCGACGAGTGGCGCGTTCGGGTCAAGCGTGCCCTGCAGGCCGGGGCTCTGGTGGCGTTGGGCCTGGCGTTCACCGTGGCGCCCTGGATGATCCGCAACTGGGTGCATTTCGACAGCATCCAGATCACCGAAGGCCGTGGCGGCTGGGTGCTCTACAAGCGCCACATGCTCAACAACATGACGCCGGAGGAGTACAAGGGTGGCTTCTACTACTACGGCCCCGGCATTTTCCGCAAATGGGTGGAAGGCACATCATTTGAGTTGGCCAAAGAGGACGCCACCAAGGTCGGGGGCAGGGTGAGCCGCCTGCATATCGGTGTCTCGGAGTTCCAGAGGTCGGATCTGGAGGCGCAGGGAGTCGGCCAACCGGACCAGGCGGTCACCTACTACCGCAAGGCATCGGCCAAGGCGCGCGAGTTGCATCGACACTATTCCAGCCTCGGACACCCCAACCCGGCGCAACAGGCCGACCACGACATGCAGGCCATCGGCAAGGCAGGGATCGCACAGGAGCCGCTGGCCCACATGAAGGTGACCGTGTTGCTGGCCTGGCGCGGGTTCTGGAGTTTTCCACCGCGCCTGTTCCTTCCGTTCGGACCGGATCCCGCTCAGGCACGGCCCATGCTGGAATGGCTCAATCTGGTGTCGGGACTGGCCTTTTATGCGGTCTTCCTCATGGGCCTGCTGCTTCGCAGGTCGAAATGGTTGCTGTTTGCCGTTCCCACCATGAGCATGCTGGCGATTTACGCCCTGCTCACGCAGAACATGTCCCGCTTCACCGTGCCCGCCAACCCCTTGGTCCTGATGGCCCTGGTTGTGCTGGTGCATGCCGCCTGGCGCCGCTGGGTTCACCGCTCAAGGGTTGCCACTGCCAGCGGCATGCCTGAGGCGTCGCGGGCCTGAGTGGCGCTGCAGTCCACCCCACCAGCCTGTCCCTGCAACCCCGTTCCATGAAGTCCCTGCTCCTCAACCACCTGGCCATGCCCATCCTGGGCATGCCCCGGCTGGCCAAGCGCGTGGTCGTTCTGGCCGTGGACACCGCCCTGTGTGTCCTGACCGTCTGGCTGGCCTACTACCTGCGACTGGGCGAGTGGGTCAAGCTCTCCGGTGATCCCTACTGGCAGCCCGAGTGGGCGGTCGGGGTCTCGATCCTGGTCGCCATTCCGCTGTTCATCGTCAACGGCTTCTACCGCGCCATCTTCCGCTATTCGGGGCTGTCGGCCATGATGACGGTGGTCAAGGTCATTGCCGTCTACAGCCTGATCTACGCCACGGTGTTCACCGCCGTGGGCATTCAGGGTGTACCCCGCACCATCGGCCTGATCCAGCCCATGCTGCTCCTGCTGGGGGTGGGCACGTCGCGTGCGCTGGCCGGGTTCTGGCTGGGCGGCCTCTACCAGAACCGCCTCAGGCTGGAAGCCAGGCCGCGTGTGCTGGTCTACGGCGCCGGCAATGCCGGGCGGCAACTGGCAGCCGCCATGGCCAACAGCCACGAGATGCGGGTGATGGGTTTTCTGGACGACGATGACCGGCTGCACGGGCATGTGCTCAATGGCCTGCCCATCTATAGCCCGACCGACCTGGAAAGCCTGATCGACACCCTGCAGATCAGCACCGTGCTGATGGCCATGCCTTCGGCCAGCCGGCACCGCCGCAACGAGATCATC
>JALOSN010000377.1 GCA_025458415.1 Hydrogenophaga sp. | reverse complement strand
GCCCTTGAAGCTGGGCAGGAAGCTGTGGTGGATGTTGATGGCCTTGCCCGAGAGCTCGCCGCACAGCCGGTCCGACAGGATCTGCATGTAGCGGGCCAGCACCACCAGCTCGGCCCCTTCGTTGCGGATGATCTCCAGCTGGCGATCTTCGGCCTGCGCCTTGCTGGCCGCCATCACCGGGATGTGGTGGAACGGCACGTTGTAGCTGGCCGCAAGCTGGTAGAAGTCGCGGTGGTTGCTGACGATGGCGCGGATGTCCAGCCGCAGCAGACCGCTCTTCCAGCGGAACAGCAGGTCGTTGAGGCAATGGCCTTCCTTGCTGACGAAGATCACGGTATTCATGGGCTCGGCCAGCGGGTGCAGGCCCCATTGCATGCCAAAGGGTTCGGCGAACATCCTCAGCCGGGTGCGCAGGTCGTCCTGGGTCAGCTGGCTGCAGGTGAACTGCACCCGCATGAAGAACAGACCGGTGTCGTGGTCGTTGTACTGGGCGGCTTCCTCGATGTTGCCGCCGTGTTCGAGCAGAAAACCCGAAACGGCATGGACGATGCCGGGGCGGTCCGGGCAGGACAGGGTCAGGACATAGGTGTGCTGCATGGGGGCCGATTGTCGCAGGATGGCGCTATGCTTGACAGCCGGGCGCACCGTGCCCCTTTTCCCCAAGCCACCCCAGGAGGCCGATATGGCGATCATGAACTTCATCAACCGCCAGTTCATCGACGTGATCGAGTGGGTCGATGACTCGCGCGACACGCTGTCGTACCGTTTTCCGGACGACGACAAGCAGATCAAGAACGGGGCCCAGCTGATCGTGCGCGAAAGCCAGGTGGCGCAGTTCGTCTACGTGGGGCAGTTCGCGGACACCCTGGGGCCGGGCCGGCACACGCTGACCACCGAGAACATTCCCATCCTCAGCGACCTGCTGGGCTGGAAGTACAAGTTCCAGACCCCCTTCAAGGCCGACGTCTACTACGTCACCACGCGCGTCTTCCCCGGCAACAAGTGGGGCACGGCGAACCCGGTCATGATGCGCGACGCCGACTTTGGCGTGGTGCGCATGCGTGCGTTCGGCACCTACGACTTCAAGGTGACGGACCCGGCCCTGTTCCTCAAGGAGGTGGCGGGCACCGATCACCAGTTCCGGCTGGACGAGTTCACCGACGTGATGCGCTCGCGCATCGTCAGCGTCTTCAGCGAGACCCTGGCGATGGCCAAGGTGCCGGCGCTGGATGTGGCCACCCGCTATGGCGAACTCGGGCAAGCCCTGCTGGAGCCACTGAACGCCGCCATGCGCGAGAAGTACGGGCTGGAGATGACCGCCTTTGTGGTGGAGAACGTGTCGGTGCCGCCGGAGCTGGAGCAGGCGATCGACAAGCGCGGCGCCATGACCGCCATCGGCAACCTCAACGACTACGTCAAGTACAACATGGGCAATGCCCTGGCCGAGGGCAAGGCCGGTGCGGCCGGCATCGGTGCCGAGCTGGCCGCCGGCCTGGCGATGGGACAGGCCATGTTGCAGCAGGGGGCCGGCATGGGCGCTGCGGCGGCACCATCGCAGCCCGGTTTCGTGCCCGGCGCAGCGACGCCGGCTGCTGCAGGGTCCGGACTGCCCGAGCTGCTCACGCCCGAGCAGGTGGCGCAGGCGTTGGCGGTTGGTCCGGCGGATGTGCTGCAGGAGCTGGAGTCGGGCAAGCTCAAGGGTCGGCGCATCGGCAGCCAGTGGCGCATCACGCGTGCTGCGCTGGACGAGTTCATGCGGGGATGAACACCATGCCGCAGACCGTGTTTCTCGCACCGTCTGGCCCGTGAGCGCGCCGCAACCTGCAGCGGGTGCCGCTGACGAGCACCGTGCCCAGCACAAATTTGCCTGCCCGGCCTGCGGTGGCGAGGCGCGCTGGCACCCGGGGAAGCAGGCCCTGGTGTGCGCCTACTGCGGCACCGAGTCGCCCCACGAACTGGCCGTGGAGGGTGAGATCATCGAGCACGACCTGGTGCAGGCCCTGCGGGCGGTGCCGGCGCAAGACCGGGGCTGGCAGGCCCAACGGCGGCAGGTGCGTTGCCAGCACTGCCAGGCCATCAGCTTCTTCAGCGCCGAGCAGCAGGGGCGGGCCTGTGACTTCTGCGGCTCGACCGCCCTGGTGCCGTTTGACGAAGGCACCGACATCATTCGACCCCAGAGCCTGCTGCCGTTCAGCCAGAGCGAGGCCCAGGCGCGCGCACGCCTGCGCCAGTGGTATGGCAGCCGGTTCTGGGCACCCAACGCGTTCAAGCGCCGCGTACTCACCGACACCCTGCGCGGGGTCTACCTGCCCTACTGGACATTCGATGCCGAGGCCTCGGCCCGCTACACCGCCGAGGCCGGCACCTTCTACCGCGACAAGGACAAGCGACAGCAGGTGCGCTGGCGTCCCGCCGCTGGCCAGGTGGCCTTTCCTTTCGACGACACGCTGGTCTGTGGCTCCCGCGGGGTCCACCCGAGACTGCTGCGTGCCATCGAGCCGTTTCCGACCACCACCGGCCTGGTGCCCTACGATGCCGGCTACCTCAGCGGCTGGACAGTCGAACGCTACGCGCTGGACCTCAAGGGTGCCGCCGAGCAGGGGCGCCAGCGCATGATGGAGACACTGGAGCGCCTGTGCGTGCAGGACATGCGCGCAGACACCCACCGCAACCTGCGCATGGACACCCACTTCGAACGCCAGACCTTCAAGCATGTGCTGCTGCCGGTCTGGCTGGTCAGCTACCGGTACGGTTCGAGGGATTTCCAGGGGGTGGTCAACGGCCACAC
>JALOSN010000376.1 GCA_025458415.1 Hydrogenophaga sp. | reverse complement strand
CCTGCAGCAGGCAGTGGATTCGCTGGGACACGTGGCCGAGGGGGTCTACAGCGCCCGCACCGTGGTCCAGCGGGCCCGGACGCTGGGCGTCGAAATGCCTATCAGCGAGGCGGTGGTGGCCCTGCTTGACGGTAGCCTGCGCCCGCAGCAGGCGGTGTCCGCCCTGATGGGGCGGGATCCGCGCGCTGAATCGTCCTAGATCTCGAAGTTGTCGATCAGGCGTGTGCTGCCCAGCCGTGCGGCACCCAGCACCACCAGCGACTGTGGCGTGAGCATGTCCTCGGTGCGCGGGGGTTGCAGGTCGGCGCGACGGCGTACCGTGAGGTAGTCCGGGCCCCAGCCGCGCAGGGCGAGGCTGCGCATGGCGTTGGCCTCCATGGCCTCGCGCCTGTCGGGCAGAGAGGTTCCGGCCGCCAGGGCATCGCGCGCCAGCGCGCGCAGCGCCAGCGACAGATGGATCGCCTCGGCCCTTTCACTTTCGCTGAGGTAGCCGTTGCGCGAGCTCAGTGCCAGTCCGTCGGGCGCGCGCTGGGTCTCGCCAGCCACGACCTGGATCGGCATGGCGAACTGTTGCACCATGCGGCGGATCACCATCTGCTGCTGGTAGTCCTTCTTGCCGAACATGGCATGGCGCGGGCCCTTGGCGTCAGAGAACACGCACTGGAACAGCTTCATCACCACCGTGCAGACACCGATGAAGAAGCCGGGCCGGAAATGGCCCTCCAGGATGTCGGCCAGGTCGGACGGTGGCTGTACCTTGTAGACCTGCGGTTCCGGGTAGAGCTCCTTCTCCGAAGGGGCGAACACGATGTCGCAACCGGCCCGCTCCAGCCGGTCGCAGTCGGCCTGGAGGGTGCGAGGATAGGTGTCAAAGTCCTCGTGCGGGGCGAATTGCAGCCGGTTGACGAAGATGCTGGAGACAGTCACGTCACCCAGCGGCTTGCCGGTGCGCACCAGGGCCAGGTGCCCATCGTGCAGGTTGCCCATGGTGGGCACAAAGACCGGCGACTGGTGGGGCGCCAGCGCAGCGCGCAGGTCGGCGATGGTGTGGACGAGTTTCATGGACAGGTCACCAGGCGTGCAGTTGGTCGTCAGGAAAACTGCCGTCCTTGACGGCCCGCACGTAGGCGGCCATGGCGTCGCGGACGCTGGCCGCTCCATCCATGAAATTGCGCACGAACTTGGGGTTCTTGCCCAGGTTGATGCCCAGCATGTCGTGCATGACCAGCACCTGTCCAGCCGTGCCCCTGCCGGCACCGATGCCGATGGTGTGGCAGGTCTTTAGCTCCTGCGTGATCTCGGCCGACAGCGCAGCGGGCACCATTTCCAGCACCAGCATGGCGGCGCCGGCATCCTGCAGGTCCAGGGCGTGTCGACGCAGCTGCAGGGCGGCAGCATCGTCGCGGCCCTGCACCCGGTAGCCACCGAGTGCGTGCACGGTCTGAGGGGTCAGGCCCAGGTGGGCACAGACCGGGATGCCGCGCTCGACCAGGAAGCGCACAGTGTCGGCGGTCCAGCCGCCGCCTTCGAGCTTGACCATGTGGGCGCCGGCACGCAGGATTTCGGCCGCGCTGCGCAGCGCCTGTTCCCGGCTTTCGTGGTAGCTGCCGAAGGGCAGGTCACCGATCACCCAGGCCGTGCCCTGTACCCGGCGCAGGCCCCGCACCACGCTTTCGGTGTGGTAGGCCATGGTTTCCAGGGTGACGCCGGTGGTGCTGGACAGGCCCTGGCAGACCATGCCCAGCGAGTCGCCGACCAGGATGCACTCGACCCCGGCTGCATCGGCCACGGCGGCAAACGTGGCGTCGTAGGCGGTCAGCATGGTGATCTTCTCGCCGCGCTCGCGCATCTCGGCCAGGCGCGGCAGGCTGACGGGCTTTCGCTGGGGGAGGGGAGACGCAGCCGGCAGCGTGCCATACGGCGTGGCTGTCGTGGCTGGAGGGTTGGCTTGGCTCATGGGTGGGCCCCTCGATGGGTTGGTTTGGGGCGGACTATAGACGATCCGGCGTGCTGCGCGGCACGGTGGCAGCCGTTATGCTTGACCCCCATGAAACACCTGTCCGAATTCACCGCCGACGACCTGGCCGCGCTGGCTCGTGACGATGTGACCCGCGCACTGGCCGAAGATGTGGGCAGCGGCGACCTGACGGCCGCCCTGGTCGATGCCGCCAGCCAGGCCCGGGCCCGCATCCTGGCGCGCGAGAAAGCTGTGATCTGTGGTCGCCCCTGGGTCGAGGCCGCGGTGCTGGCCTGCGATCCGTCGGCTCGACTGACCTGGCATGTCCAGGAGGGTGAGGCCTGCGCAGTCGACCAGGTGGTGCTGCAGATCGAGGGTAGGGCCCAGGCGCTGCTGACCGCCGAGCGCACGGCGCTCAACTTCCTGCAGCTGCTCTCGGCGGTGGCGACCAGAACCGCCGTGTTTGTGGAGGCGGTCCGAGGTACGCGCGCCGCCATTGTCGATACCCGCAAGACCATCCCGGGTTTGCGGCTGGCCCAGAAGTACGCCGTGAAGACCGGGGGCGGGGTGAACCACCGCATCGGCCTTTACGACGCGGTGCTGATCAAGGAAAACCACATCGCCGCTGCCGGGGGCGTGGCCGCCGTGCTGCGCCGGGTGCAGGAAACCGCGCCGCAGGCCCGTTTCGTCGAGATCGAGGTCGAGACGCTGGAACAGCTGGAGGTGCCACCATGGTGCTGCTGGACAACATGGACATTCCGACCCTCAACGAGGCGGTGCGCCGCAACGCAGGTCGCGCCATCCTGGAAATCTCCGGGGGTGTGAATCTGGACACCGTGCGTGCCCTTGCAGAAACGGGGGTTGACCGCATTTCCATCGGAGCCCTGACGAAAGACGTCAAGGCGACCGACTTTTCCATGCGATTCGAATCCGTTCAGGCACCGACATGACAGCCAATGCCATTATCGACGTCGAGTACGAACAGCCTGCCTGCCCGACGAAACACGCCTGGGCGCGGGTGCCCGTGGAGCCGACACCGTCACAGCGCACCGAGCTCAAGGAGCGCATCCGCCACCTGCTCAAGGAGCGCAACGCCGTCATGGTCTCGCACTACTACGTGCACCCGGACCTCCAGGACCTGGCCATCGAGACCGGCGGTATCGTCAGCGATTCGCTGGAGATGGCGCGATTCGGGCGCGACCACCCGGCACAGACCCTGGTGGTCTCGGGCGTGCGTTTCATGGGCGAGACGGCCAAGATTCTCAGCCCCGAAAAGACGGTGCTCATGCCCGACCTGGACGCCAACTGCTCGCTCGACCTGGGTTGCCCGATCGATGCTTTCAGCGCCTTCTGCGACCAGCATCCGGACCGAACCGTGGTGGTCTACGCCAACACCAGCGCCGCCGTGAAAGCGCGTTCGGACTGGCTGGTCACGTCCAGCTGTGCGCTGGACATCGTGCGGGCCCTCAAGGACAAGGGCCACAAGATCCTGTGGGCGCCGGACAAGCACCTGGGTGCCTACATCCAGCGCGAAACCGGGGCCGACATGCTGATGTGGACGGGCTCGTGCATCGTGCACGACGAGTTCAAGGCCATTGAACTTGAGCTGCTCAAGAAGGAACACCCGGGCGCCAAGGTGTTGGTGCACCCCGAAAGCCCGGCCGAGGTGGTGGCGCTGGCCGATGCGGTCGGATCGACCTCGGGCATCCTGAAGGCCGCGCGCGAGATGGATGCCCGGGAATTCATCGTGGCCACCGACAACGGCATGATGCACATGCTGCGTCAGCAGAACCCCGGAAAGGTCTTCATCGAGGCGCCGACAGCGGGCAACAGCGCCACCTGCAAGAGCTGCGCGCATTGTCCCTGGATGGCCATGAACGGCCTGGCCGGCGTGGCCCGGGTGCTGGAATCCGGTGCCAACCAGATCCATGTGGACCCGGCGCTGATCGACCGCGCCCGGCTGCCGATCGACCGCATGCTGGCCTTCACGGCAGCGCACAAGGCCGGACAGGATGCCGGCGCGCTGGTGCCGAACATCGGCGCTGCCTGACCGCCCCCCGGCAAGGGCCAGCCCACGATGCAGGACGCGCTGGACCGGCTGGTGGCCGACTGTGCAGGCCAGGGGCATGTCCGGGAAGTGGTGCTGTGCATCGACCGCAGCGGTGATCGCTGGTCGGCCTGCCAGGGGCAGTGGCAGGGGCGGCCCGTCACCGGCCAGACCCCTTTCTTCGTGGCGTCGACTTCCAAGCTGCTGGCCACGGCCATGCTGCTGCGGCTGCAGCGGGAAGGCCAGTTGCGGCTGGACGACCCGGTGTTGCGTTTCTTTCCGGAAGGGGAACTGGACGGTCTGCACCGGTGGAAAGGCCAGGACCTGACCGGCAAGATCACCCTGCGGCATCTGATGGCCCACCGCTCAGGCCTGCCGGATTACTTTGAAGGCCGACGGCGGGACGGTTCGCGCTACGCGCGCCAGCTCCTG
>JALOSN010000375.1 GCA_025458415.1 Hydrogenophaga sp. | reverse complement strand
TTGTGCCGGTAGCGCCGGTAAAGCCAGACGCCAAGGCCGACCAGCACCAGGGCGGTAGCCAATGCGATCAGGATGGGCAGCATGAAACCTCCTTGTGGGAACCGGGGCGCAGGTGCTGCGCCTCGGGAGTCAGACGGGATCGGATCGCTTGGACAGCGGTGCGCAAGGGTACCTACTTTGTTGGCGAAAAGTCCATACCCGGAACGTGTGATTTATGACCAAAGCATGCTTTCCCAGCTCCCTGGCGACCGGCGGTGGAGCGGGCCGTGCGCAGCTGGAGCGGGTCAGCGACGGCCGCGTTACCGGGACATCGGCAGTCGGGGCTCGAATTTGCCGCGCTTGGTGCTGAAGTAGGTCTTCACATTCCGCACGTTCAGGTCGGCGGTGAAGAGCCGGCGTGACAAGCCAAGGTAGGCCGGCATGTCGGTCACATGGACCACCAGCACAAAGTCCGGGCCCGGGCTCACCCGGTAGCACTGTTGCACGGCCGGTTCCGCCACCAGGCGCTGCT
This sequence comes from Hydrogenophaga sp., assembly GCA_025458415.1. GTDB lineage: Bacteria > Pseudomonadota > Gammaproteobacteria > Burkholderiales > Burkholderiaceae_C > Hydrogenophaga. Next base: position 2,292 of record JALOSN010000375.1, on the reverse strand, counting down.
CAAGCGCGTCCAGGTACTCGACGCCCTGTCGTTCCAGGGTCAGCTCCACCAGTGCCGTCAGACCGTGTCCGAGGGCCTGGGCCAGGCGCTCCGGACTGAGGATGGCCACCTCGCGCTCGATCAGGCCCAGCTGGCGCAAACGCCGGACCCGGCGCAGGCAGGTGGCCGGGGACAGGAAAGCGGCCTCTGCCAAGGCCTGGTTGCTGCGCGAAGCATCGTTTTGCAACAGGTCCAGCAGGCGAAGGTCGGCTTCGTCAATGTTCAGATCTTTCATTCAGTGTTTGAAATTGAAGGTAATGATCATCTGATGCTATAGGAGAAATTGTCTGTCAAAAAAATGATCAAAAAGAAGGAAAAAACCATGATGCTTCTCCTAGCATCCGGTTTGACCGTCACCGGACCGTTCGGCGCACGGCATCGACATTGAAGGGGATCCCATGTGTGGCATCGTCGCCGGCGTTTCCAGCCGTGACATCGTTCCTGTGCTGGTGCAGGGCCTGCAGCGGCTGGAGTACCGCGGCTATGACTCGTGCGGCGTGGCCGTGCACGCGGCCGGCCTGCAGCGGGCGCGCAGCACGGCGCGGGTGGCCGAGCTGGCCCTCCAGATCGAGCAGGGCCACCTGGCCAGTGGCACCGGCATCGCCCACACACGCTGGGCCACGCATGGCGCGCCGGCGGTGCACAACGCACACCCGCATTTCAGCCACGGGGCAGGGGCTGCGGCCGGTTCGCCCGGGCGGGTGGCGCTGGTGCACAACGGCATCATCGAGAACCACGACGAACTGCGGGCAGAGCTGCAGGCCCGGGGATATGTGTTCGAAAGCCAGACCGACACCGAGGTGATCGCCCACCTGATCGACGCCCATTACGAGGGCGATCTCTTCGGGGCCTTGCAGGCGGCGGTGAAGCGCTTGCACGGCGCGTATGCACTGGCTGTGTTCCACAAGGACGAGCCCCATCGCGTGGTGGGCGCCCGGGCTGGTTCGCCCCTGGTCCTGGGGGTGGGCGATGGCGGTGCGGAACAATTCCTGGCCAGTGACGCCATGGCCCTGGCCGGTGTGACCGACCAGATCGTGTACCTGGAGGAGGGCGACCTGGTGGACCTGCAGCTGGGCCGCTACTGGATCACCGATGCCGAAGGCCGCAGCCACGACGCGTCCGACCGGCCGGTCCGCACGGTGCACGCGCACAGCGGAGCAGCCGAACTGGGCCCTTACCGGCACTACATGCAAAAAGAGATCTTCGAGCAGCCCCGGGCCATCGCGGACACGCTCGAGGGCATCGAAGGCATCACCCCCGAGCTGTTCGGTGATGGTGCCTACCGGGTTTTCAAGGACATCGACCAGGTGCTGATCCTGGCCTGTGGCACCAGCTACTACAGCGGCTGCGCGGCCAAGTACTGGCTGGAATCCATGGCACGCATCCCGACCCAGGTCGAGGTGGCCAGCGAGTACCGCTACCGGACCAGTGTGCCCAACCCGCGCACCCTGGTGGTGACCATCAGCCAGAGCGGCGAGACGGCCGACACCCTGGCGGCCCTGCGCCACGCCCAGGGCCTGGGCATGACGCAGACGCTGACCATCTGCAATGTGGCCACCAGTGCCATGGTGCGCGAATGCAAGCTGGCCTACATCACCCGGGCCGGGGTGGAGATCGGCGTGGCTTCGACCAAGGCCTTCACCACCCAGCTGGCCGGCCTGTTCCTGCTGACGCTGGCACTGGCCCAGGTTCGCGGACACCTGTCCGACGAGCAGGAGGCCAGGTACATCAAGGAAATGCGCCACCTGCCGGTGGCGCTGCAGGCCGTGCTGGCACTCGAACCCCAGGTCATCAGCTGGGCCGAAGACTTCGCCCGCATGGACAACGCCCTGTTCCTGGGGCGCGGCCTGCACTACCCGATTGCGCTGGAGGGGGCACTGAAGCTGAAAGAAATCAGCTATATCCACGCCGAGGCATACCCGGCCGGTGAACTCAAGCACGGTCCGCTGGCCCTGGTCACCAGCGCCATGCCGGTGGTGACGGTGGCGCCCAACGACGCGCTGCTGGAAAAGCTCAAGAGCAACATGCAGGAGGTGCGCGCCCGTGGCGGCGTGCTGTACGTGCTGGCCGACGCCGACACCCGTATCGGCAGCAGCGAAGGCATCCACGTCATCCGCATGCCCGAGCACTACGGTGCGCTCTCGCCCATCCTGCACGTGGTGCCGTTGCAACTGCTGGCCTATCACACCGCTTTGGCCAAGGGCACGGATGTGGACAAGCCGAGGAACCTGGCCAAGAGTGTGACGGTGGAGT
>JALOSN010000374.1 GCA_025458415.1 Hydrogenophaga sp. | reverse complement strand
TTCCTGCCAGCCGCGCCACACAGAAAAGCCTGCAGCCACAAGCTGCAGGCTTTTTTCTTGGTGTTTTCCATGGGCCATCATCACGTCGCGCGGAGCCTGGGGCGCCGCCATCTGCCATGAGCAAGGCTTTCACCAAAGAGACCGATCAGGACGACGAGGACGCCGGTGACCAACTGGCGCCGGCGCCTGCACCGGAGGGCAAGAACTACATCACGCGTGGCGGTTACGAGCGCCTGCGCGCCGAGCTGTTTCACCTGATGGACGAGGAGCGGCCCCGCATCGTGGAGATCGTGCACTGGGCCGCCGGCAACGGTGACCGCTCGGAAAACGGTGACTACCTCTATGGCAAGAAGCGCCTGCGCGAAATCGACCGGCGCATCCGCTTCCTGACGCGCCGGCTGGAGATCGCCGAGGTGGTCGACCCGTCGGTTCACCATGGGGGCGATCAGGTGTTCTTCGGTGCCACGGTCACCTATGCCGACACCGCCGGGGTCGAGACCACCGTCACCATCCTGGGTGTGGACGAGGCCGACAACGCTCAGGGGCAGATCAGCTGGATCTCGCCGGTGGCGCGGGCGCTGCTCAAGTCGCGGGTGGGTGACCTGGTGCGGCTGGTGGTGCCCGGTGGTGTCCAGGAACTGGAGTTGCTGGACGTGCAATACCCGGCACCGGCCTGAACGGGACGTCAGGCCTTGACCGGTTTGTAACGCTGGGCCTTGATCACCGAGGGTGTGCGCTTGAGGCTGCGCAGCACCTCCGCCAGGTGGACGCGGTCGCGCACACTGACGATGTCGGTGGCGGTCTGGGCAGGCTCGTTGCCCATGTCGACGTGGGTGATGTCGGCTTCGGCGCTGGCGATCGAAGCCGCCACACGTGCCAGCACACCCTTGCCGTTGGTGACCGTCACCTGCACTGTGGTTTCAAACGCACGCGTGGTCTCGTCGGCCCACTCGACGGCCAGAAAACGTTCGCTGTCCCGCGCCAACAGGCGACGACAGACCGGACAGTCTTCGGCGTGTACCACCAGGCCTTCGCCGCGGCCCAGGTATCCCACGATGCGGTCGCCCGGAATCGGCTTGCAGCAGGTGGCGTACTGCACCGACAGGCCCTCGCTGCCGTCCAGCGTCACCACACCCTGGGTGAGGGTCTCGTCACGTCCGGTGGCGTAGCGCTCGGTGCTGATCAGCACCGCGTCCGGCCGGATGCCACTGTCGGCCAGCAGCACCGCCATTTTTTTTCCCACCATGCTGGCAATGCGCTTGCCCATGCCGATGTCGGACATGAGCTCGGCCTGGTTTCTGTTGCCGGTGAATCGCAGCAGCTTTTCCCAGGCCGGCTGGAAGCGCTCGTCGTCGCCGGGAAACTCGGCAATGCCTTCGGCCCGCAGGGCCTGTCCCAGGAGGCGCCGACCCAGCTCATAGGACTTGTCCAGGGCCACGGTCTTGAGGTAGTGCCTGATCTTCGATCGCGCGCGCCCGGTCCTGACGAAGGACAGCCAGGCCGGGTTGGGTTCGGCCTTCTCATCGGTCACGATCTCGACCACGTCACCGTTGTTCAGTTCGGTTCGCAAGGGGCGCTGCTCGCCGTTGACCAGCGCCGACACCGCATGGTTGCCCACTCCGCTGTGGATGGCGTAGGCGAAGTCCATGACGGTGGCGCCTCGTGGCAGCGAGAGGATCTTGCTCTGGGGCGTGAACACGTAGACCGCGTCCGGGAACAGGTCGATCTTGATGTGGTCCCAGAACTCGGAGGCGTCGTGTGTCTCCTGCTGGATGTCCAGCAGGGACTGCAGCCACTGGGTGCCCAGCCGCTCGGAGGTGTCGCTGCCAGGCTCGTTGGCCTTGTACAGCCAGTGAGCGGCCACGCCCGATTCGGCCACCACATCCATGGAATGGGTGCGCAACTGGAACTCGATGTTGGTGCCGAAAGGCCCGATCAGCGTGGTGTGCAGCGACTGGTAGCCATTGAGCTTGGGAATCGCCACATAGTCCCGGAACTTGCCGGGGACCGGCTTGTACAGCTGGTGCAGGATGCCCAGCGCGGTGTAGCAGTCCAGCAGCTCGGGTACGACAATGCGGAAACCATAGATGTCGGTCACCTGCGAGAAGGACAGGTGCTTGCTGTCCATCTTGCGATAGACCGAGTAGAGCGTCTTCTCGCGACCGAGGATGCGCACATTCATGCCGTGCTGGCCGAAAACCGATTCGACCTCGGTCTGCACCTTGGCAATCAGGTCACGCCGGCGGTGGCGCGAACGGCTCAGCGCCTTGGACAGGACGTCATAGCGCCAGGGATGCAGGAACCGGAAAGCGAGGTCCTGCAGCTCCCGGTAGGTGAAGTTCAGTCCCAGACGGTGGGCAATGGGGGCATAAATTTCCAGGGTTTCGCTGCTGATGCGTTGCCACTTGCTGCGCGGCATGTCGCTCATGGTCCGCATGTTGTGCGTGCGGTCGGCCAGCTTGATGAGGATGACCCGAACGTCCTTGGCCATGGCCAGCAGCATCTTGCGGAAGCTCTCGGCCTGGTTCTGCTCCCGCGTGTCGAACTCCAGCTTCTCCAGCTTGGTCAGTCCGTCGACCAGGTCGGCCACGGTGGTGCCGAAGCGCTCGGCCAGATCCAGCTTGCTGATACCGCAGTCTTCCATGACATCGTGCATCAGCGCGGCCATCAGCGCCTGGGCATCGAGTTTCCATTCGGCACACTGGGCGGCCACCGCGATCGGGTGGGTGATGTAGGGGTCGCCGTTCTTGCGCATCTGGCCGAGGTGGGCCTCGTCGGCGGTCCGGTAGGCCTGACGGATGAGTTCGATGTCGGCGGCGCCCAGGTAGTCCAGACGGCTGAGCAGCGCAGCAAAGCTGGCCGCAGCCGCACTGGCGGCTGCGCCCGCGGGCACCACCTGGGTTGGTGCCGGTTTGCTGTCGAGAAGAGGACTCATGCCGCTACTTTAGCGCGAGATGCGCAAAGATGGTGCGCAAGCCCATGACGGCATGCTATCGCCACGATAGCTGTGCAGCTGACAGGCGAAAAAAAACACCGCCAGGCGGTGTTTTTGGGGTCTGCCGGAAAGGACAGGCGGACTCAGGTCGGCACCTTCTTGAGCATCTCGAGGCCGACCTTGCCGTCGGCGATCTCGCGCAAGGCGGTCACGGCCGGCTTGTTCTTGCTCTCGATCTTGGGCGCGTGGCCCTGGCTGAGCATGCGCGCGCGGTAGGTCGCGGCCAGCACCAGCTGAAAGCGGTTGGGGATCTTTTCCAGGCAATCTTCGACGGTGATGCGTGCCATAGGGGTCTCGGAGCGGATGTGAGGGAACCGACGGGCGCCGTCAGGTCGGGTCAATGGATGTCGAGTGCGGCAAATGTGTCGCTTCGGGACAGTCGCTGGGCCGCGTACTTCAGGCGCTGCGCATGCACGATGGCCTTCAGATCGAACAGAGCCCGTTCAAACAACTCATTGATTATAACGAAATCGAATTCCCGGGCATGGGCCATCTCCTGGGCTGCGTTCTGCAGGCGCAGCTCGATGGTGTCCGCGCTGTCCTCGTTGCGCCGTTCCAGACGCGAGCGCAGCTCTTCCCAGCTGGGGGGCAGGATGAAGACC
>JALOSN010000373.1 GCA_025458415.1 Hydrogenophaga sp. | reverse complement strand
CGCTCAAGTTGGCGGCCCCGATGCCGAAAAACTGTGCAAACCCAAGGTCTGTCCACCATGAAGCGCCTGTCACTCACCTTCGCCCTGCTGCTGTCCACCGGTCTGATGGCCGGCTGCGAGGCCCTGGGTATCGAGACAGCCACCCAGATTGCCGCCAAAAAGGAAGCCGAGGCCCGGGCCATCGGCAGCGCCTGCCGGCACGCCGTGCGCAGCATTGAGGACTGCTTCAACAGCAACCCCAAGGCCGGCAAGGCCGCCGTCTTTGCCGGGTGGAAGGAAATGGACCAATACATGCGCGAGAACGAGATCGTCGGCATGCCGAACGAACGGGCCCCCTTACGCACCGAGCCCGCCATCATCGAAGAGGACGAGCGGCCAGCGGCAGCCCCGACAGGCGAACGCGCGCGTCGCTCCTGACAGCCATACCCCCAGGCACCAGGCTGTTCAATCCTGGTTGGACACGCAGTCCAGTTCAAACACCGCCATGCTCTCCACGTGGGCCGTGTGGGGGAACATGTTGACCACCCCCGCATCCAGGCAACGGTAGCCCGCCTGGTGAACCAGCAGGCCGGCATCGCGCGCCAGCGTGGCCGGATTGCAGCTGACGTAGACGATGCGTGAAGGCGGCCGCCAGCCGGCCCGCCGCTCAGGCTGCTGGTGCAGGTCGGCCAGTGCCTTGGCCAGGGCAAAGGCCCCTTCACGCGGCGGATCGACCAGCCATTTGTCGGTCACACCGTCGGCCACCAGCTGTTCCGGCGACATGTCGAACAGGTTGCGTACCTCGAACCGTGTCGGTGCCAGAGGCCGGTCACGCCCCTTCTGGTTGAAGACCAGGTTCTGCCGGGAGCGCGCCACCAGGGCCTCGCTGCCCTCAATGCCGAGCACCTCGGCCGCCTGGGTGGCCAGCGGCAGGGTGAAATTGCCCAGCCCGCAGAACCAGTCGATCACGCGCTCATGGCGCTGCACGTCCAGCAGGCGCAGCGCCCGCGACACCAGCACCCGGTTGATGTACGGGTTGACCTGCGTGAAGTCGGTCGGACGGAACGGCATGGTGATGCCGAAGTCGGGCAAGGCATAAGCCAGGACCGGTCCCCCTTCATCGAGCAGGCGCACGGTGTCCGGGCCCTTGGGCTGGAGCCACCACTGCACACCGTGCTGCTGACCGAAGGCCCGCAGACGGGCCAGATCGTCTCCGGACAAAGGCTCCAGGTGCCGCAGAACAAGGGCCGTCACTTCGTCGCCGCAGGCCAGTTCGATCTGGGGACAGGTCTCGCGGGCATCCATGTCGAAAATGAGGGACCGCAAGGGGACCAGCAGGTCGCTCACATGGGATGGCAGCACCGGGCAGACCTTCATGTCGGCGACATACCGGCTCTTGCGTTCATGAAAGCCGATCAGGACCTCGCCTTTCTTGTGCACATAGCGCACCGACAGCCGTGCCCGGTACCGATAGCCCCAGGCCGGCCCCTGGATCGGGCGCAGCACGGTTTCGGTCCTGACCTTGCCAAGGTGCCAGAAGTTGTCTTCCAACACCCGCTGCTTGATGGCCACCTGGGCCGATTCGTGCAGATGCTGCATCTTGCAGCCGCCACAGGCACCCGCGTGCATGCCAAAGTGCGGGCAGCCTGGGCGCACACGCTGTGACGACTCGCGGTGGATGGCGGTGGCGGTGGCCGCTTCCCAGTTGTTCTTGCGCCGGTGCACGCTGACGCTCACCTGTTCGAACGGCAGGGCTCCTTCGACGAACACCACCTTGCCATCCGGCCGATGGGCAATGCCCTGGGCTTCGATGTCCAGCGATTCGATGGCCAGCCAGCCTTCAGGCAGCGTGGCACACGGGGAAACGGATTGGGTTGGCAGGGGACTGCTGGCTTCGCTCATGCCCCGATTGTCTCAGGACTGGCCCGCCTTTCCGGGTGCGTTGCAGGCTCAACGCCAGGCTTGCAGGTACTCCAGCCAATGCGGTTCTCCGGGTGCCAGCTGACCCAGGGTTTCTCGGACCAGGTCCATTTCCTGTTCGTACTCGGCGGCGGTCAGCCCGCCGCGCATTTTCTGGAACCGGCAGTAGACCAGGTAGGTGTTCATGACGTCGGTCTCGCAATAACGGCGCACGTCCTCGGTCTGCCCGGCCAGGAATTGCGCATAGACCTGGGAGCCGTCCATGCCCAGCTTGCCGGGGAAGCCGCACAACTTGGCCAGGGCATCCAGCGGCGCGTTGTTCCTGGGCGTGTACATGGCCAGCAGGTCCATCAGGTCCAGGTGGCGCATGTGGTAACGACTGATGTAGTTGTTCCACTTGAACTCGCGGTCGTCCTCCCCGAGGTCCCAATACTTGCCCGCCTCAACCCCATGCTGCAGACCGCGGTAGTGCAGGACGGGCAGGTCAAAGCCCCCGCCATTCCAGCTGACCAGCTGCGGCTGGTGCTTCTCGATGGTGCTGAAGAAGGTCTGGATGAGCTTACCCTCGCTCTGGCCGTCGCGGTCCACGAATGAGTGCACGCGCAGGCCCTCGGCGTTGCGGAACACCACACTGATGCACAGCACCCGCTGCAGGTGCAGGGGCGCAAAGTCATTCTGGCCGCGCTCCTTGCGCTCGCTCAGCCAGGCGTCGTGGACCTGGGCATCGGTCCAGTCAGCCGGGTCATTGCGCAGCAGGCGCAGCCCATGCGTGTCGGGGATCGTCTCGATGTCGAAAACCAGAACCGGCCACGCCATGGATCCGCCCCGGGCCGGCCAGGCTCAGCGCTTGGGCAGGTGCTGCAGGGGATCGACCGGCTTGCCCAGCCGTCGAACCTCGAAATGCAGCTTGACCCGGTCGGT
>JALOSN010000372.1 GCA_025458415.1 Hydrogenophaga sp. | reverse complement strand
GGGCGCGCCAAGATCCTTGCCAGGACCCTGGATGCCGCCACCGGCAAGCTGCTGGACAACAACAAGAATCCCTCGCCCAAGACCGGTCAGCTCGACAACCGTGGCAGCCAGTTCTACCTGGCCCTGTACTGGGCGCAGGAGCTGTCTTCCCAGACCGAGGACGCCGAGCTGGCGGCCCGATTTGCACCCCTGGCCCGGAAACTGTCCGACAACGAGGCGGCCATTGTTCAGGAACTGACCGAGGTCCAGGGCCAGCCCGTGGATATCGGTGGCTATTACCAGCCCGACTTCGGCAAGCTGTCGGCCGTCATGCGCCCCAGCAAGACGCTCAACGCCGCCCTGGAATCGGTGGCCTGAAGACGCTCCCGTCACATGAAAAGGGCCCGCCCGCTGAGCGGGCCTTTTTCTGTCTGCCGTTCAGCGGCGGCTGTCAAAAGGTGGGCCGCTCAGCCGAGACCCCGCCCGCAGCCCGCGTTTGCTGAACCAGCCCTGATTCATCTCCAGAACGTAGCGCACCGGCTTCTCGGAGCAGTGGGAGTCGAGCGACTGCGGCTGCATATCGGCCAGGTTGACGATGCTGCCATCGTCGGCAACAAAGGCGGCGGTCAGCGGAATCAGGGTGTTCTTCATCCAGAAGCACTGGACAGCCGGACTCTCGAACACGAACAGCATCCCCTCATTGGCCGGCATGTCCTGCCTGTGCATCAGTCCCGTGGCGCGTTGCTGGGGCGTGGAAGCCACTTGGGCCTGGATCAGGTGCATTCCCGCCTTGAGCGTGGTGCGCGGCAGGTGGGTCTGGGGCGACTCCTGTCCATGCAAGGTCATCGACATCGCCAGCAGCAGGCCGGTCGCCAGGATTCTGGCGCCATGGGTCAGGACATTTTTAGGCATGTCCGAATTGTCCATCAAGCATCGTCAGAGGCTGAAATCCGCGCCATGCGCATCGCTGGCTGCCCGGCGAAGGGAATAGAATTTGCGGGGTGAACTTGCTACAGGGCGTGCAGCGGCTTGCCCTCCACAGGCGACTTACAACCGGAGACCAACACATGTATCAGCACATCAAGGTGCCCGCCTCGGGGCAGAAGATCACGGTCAATGCCGACATGTCCCTGAACGTGCCCAACGACCCCATCATTCCTTACATCGAGGGTGACGGTACGGGGCTGGACATCACGCCGGTGATGCTCAAGGTGGTGGACGCCGCCGTCGCCAAGGCCTACGCCGGTCAGCGCAAGATTCATTGGATGGAGGTGTTTGCGGGAGAGAAATCAACCCAGGTGTATGGCCCGGACGTATGGCTTCCCGAAGAGACCCTGGCTGCCCTCAGGGAGTACGTGGTCTCGATCAAAGGCCCGCTGACCACGCCAGTTGGCGGCGGTATCCGTTCACTGAATGTGGCGTTGCGCCAGGAACTCGACCTGTACGTCTGCCTGCGGCCGGTTCAGTACTTCAAGGGTGTGCCTTCGCCCCTGAAGGAGCCTGAGAAGACCAATATGGTGATCTTCCGCGAGAACTCCGAGGACATCTATGCGGGCATCGAATACGAAGCCGAGTCGGAGAAGGCACGCAAGCTGATCCGCTTCCTGGTCGACGAGATGGGGGTGACCAAGATCCGCTTTCCCCAGACCTCCGGCATCGGCGTCAAGCCGGTGTCGCGGGAGGGAACCGAGCGCCTGGTGCGCAAGGCAATCCAGTACGCCATCGACAACAACAAGCCCAGCGTGACCCTGGTTCACAAAGGCAACATCATGAAGTACACGGAAGGGGGCTTCCGTGACTGGGGCTACGCACTGGCCCGGAAAGAGTTTGGTGCCGAGCCCATCGACGGCGGTCCGTGGTGCCGTTTCAAGAACCCCAAAACGGGCAAGGACATCATCATCAAGGATTCCATCGCCGATGCCTTCCTTCAGCAGATTCTGCTGCGGCCGGCGGAGTACTCGGTGATCGCAACCCTCAACCTCAACGGTGACTATATTTCGGACGCGCTGGCCGCCCAGGTGGGGGGTATTGGCATTGCGCCAGGTGCCAACCTGTCAGATTCGGTGGCCTGCTTCGAGGCCACCCATGGAACCGCACCCAAGTACGCCGGCAAAGACTATGTCAACCCCGGCTCGGAGATCCTGTCGGCCGAGATGATGCTGAGGCACATGGGCTGGACTGAAGCAGCGGATCTCATCATTGCCAGCATGGAAAAGGCGATCCAGTCCAAGAAGGTGACTTACGACTTTGCCCGTCTCATGGATGGTGCCACCCAGGTGTCGTGCTCCGGCTTCGGCGACGTCATGATCGACCACATGTAGCCTCCCGTCCGGGTGACACGTCAGTTCAGCCAGGCCAGCTGATCGAAGCCGCAAAAAACCGCCGGGAAGGTGACTTCCTTGGCGGTTTTGTTTTGCCAGCCCGCGTCACAATGGGCCATGGACCCGTCGTCAGGCACTTCTTGCCAACACCCCTGTGCAGACCCTCCGTTGCCAGGGTATGGCATGGGGCCGGCCGCACTGGGTTGCCGACAGATCGCTAGAATGTTTTCATGGCCACGCAGAAACCAGGAAAACCGCCCGAACCCGTCGTTCCGCCCAGTGTCGGCAGCGACGATTCGGTGGTGCTTGAACGGCGCACCCAGAGAGTCAAACCGCCCCAGATGTACCAGGTGGTGTTGCTCAACGACGATTTCACGCCCATGGAGTTTGTTGTGCTGGTGATTCAAGAGTTCTTTGGCAAGGACCGGGAGACAGCTACCCAGATCATGCTGAAGATCCACCTTGAAGGAAAAGGGGTGTGCGGCATCTATTCGCGTGACATTGCGATCACCAAGGTGGATCAGGTCCAGCAG
>JALOSN010000016.1 GCA_025458415.1 Hydrogenophaga sp. | reverse complement strand
GGACAGCACGGCCACCAGCAGCACCAGGTTGAAGGCCAGGGCGATGCTGGAGATGACCCCGAACAGCAGGTAGTAGACGCACATGAACACCACGATCACGAGGAAGCCCCACAGCACGCTGTTGAAGCCGCGTTCGATGTTCTCCTTGCCCAGGCTGGGGCCGATCGTGCGCTCCTCGATGATTTCCATCGGCGCGGCCAGCGAGCCGGCGCGCAACAGCAGGGCGGTGTCGCTGGCTTCCGCGGTGGTCATGGCGCCCGAGATCTGCACCCGACCACCGCCGATCTCAGTGCGGATCACCGGCGCGGTGACCACCTCGCCCTTGCCCTTTTCGAACAGGATGATGGCCATGCGCTTGCCGACGTTCTCGCGCGTGATGTCGCGGAAGATGCGCGAACCCTTGGCATCCAGCGTCAGGTGCACGGCCGCTTCCTGGGTCTGGCTGTCGAAGCCGGCCTGGGCGTCGGTCAGGTTCTCGCCGGTCAACAGGACCTCGCGGCGCACGATGACGGCCCGGCCCTCGCGGTCGAGGTAGCGTTCGGAGCCGAAGGGCACCGGGCCGGTGCCCCTCTCGGCGGCCAGCCCATCGGTGCTTTCGTCGACCAGCCGCAGCTCCAGCGTGGCGGTGCGACCCAGGATGTCCTTGGCCTTGGCCGTGTCCTGAACGCCCGGCAACTGGACCACGATGCGGTCGGCGCCCTGCTGCTGGATCACCGGCTCGGCCACACCGAGTTCGTTGATCCGGTTGTTCAGGGTGGTGATGTTCTGCTTGAGGGCCTGCTCCTGCACGCGGCGTGCGGCCTCCAGTGCAATGGTGGCCTGCAGGCGCAGGTCATCGCCGCGGCTGGCGTCGGTGACCTGGAGTTCGGCAAACTGGTCGGTGATGAGGTTGCGCATGGCCTCCAGCACCTGCGGATCGCGCGCCCGGATCTCGATCGTCTGGCCGTCGCGGGCGATGCCGCCGTGGCGGATGCCTTTTTCGCGCGCCGCCAGCCGCAGGTCCGCCGCCAGCACATCGGCGCGCCGCGTCAGCGCGGCTTCCATGTCGACCTGGAGCATGAAGTGCACGCCACCGCGCAGGTCCAGACCGAGGTACATGGGCGAGGCACCCAGCGAGGCCAGCCAGGCCGGGGTGCGTGGCACCAGGTTGAGCGCCACCACGTGGCTGGGGTCGGCCGGGTCGGCGTTGAGCGCGCGGTCGATCGCGTCGCGCGCCTGGATCTGGGCATCGGTGGTCTCGAAGCGGGCCCGCACCGAGTTGCCCTCCAGCAGGATGGAGGTCGCTTCGAGCTTCTGGTCGGCCAGCACCTGCTCGACGCGGGTGACCGTGCCGGTGTCCACCTGAACCGAGGCCCGCGCTCCGGTCACCTGCACCGCCGGCGATTCGCCGAACAGGTTGGGCAGGGCGTAGACAAGGCCGATCAGCAGCGCCACCACGATGACGGCGTACTTCCACAGCGGGTATCGGTTCATGACAGGAGGTCCATGGTTTCGGGTCCAGGGCGCCGTGGATCCGGCTCTGCCGGTCCCCTGGCGCCGCCCCCTGAAGGGGGAACAGGCCTGCCTGGGCAGGCCCGTGCGGGTGGGTGTCGGTTACTTCACGGTCCCTTTGGGCAGCACCTGGATCACGGCCGTGCGCTGCATCTGGACCTCGACGCCGTCGGCAAGTTCCACGCCGATGTAGGTGTCACCGATTTTGGACACCTTGGCCAGGAAACCGCCAGCGGTGATCACCTCGTCGCCCTTGGCCAGGGCTTCGACCATGGCCTTGTGCTCTTTCTGTCGTTTCATCTGGGGCCGGATCATGACGAAATACAGCACCACGAACATCAGCACCAGCGGCAGCAGGCTGATCAGGGTGTTGGGGGCGTCGCCACCGGCGGCGGCCTGGGCGTAGGCGGAAGAAATGAACACGGGGGTCTCCAGCAAGGGAAAATCGGTCGGTCAGGGGACGGACCGCCGGCCGGACAGGCCTGGGCAGGCTGTCCGGGCCAGCGGCCCGCAACCTTTTATTGTATGGCGCACGAGGGCGCTGCGTTTGGAGCGTCCTTGTGCTTGCCGATCACCGTGGCGGCTGCCAGCGCCCGGTGCCGTGCATTTCCGCCGATGCCGTCCCGGCCGGTGATCGGGATGCGAAGACGCGTCACTGGCGCAAGCGCAGTTGACGCCGCATGTCCGCTCGTTGCTGTGCCTGGCGCATGCCCGATGTGCCCGGGCCACTCCCCGAGAGAAAACGGGCCAGGGACGACGGGGTCGGACAACGGTAGATGTCGACGACCTGAAGTTCACGTCCGAGCTGGCTGCGCAGACGCTGTGCGAGCTCCAGGGCCTTGAGTGAACTGCAGCCGAGCTCGAAGAAATTGCCGTTTCGGCTCACGCTTTCGACGCCGAGCACCTGCAGCAGCGCCTGCATGATGATCGCTTCGGCCTGCTCACTGCTCGCGTCCGCGCTGTTCGGTATCCGATCGCTGGCAAGGGCTGGCGGCGTGTCTTGGGTTCCTTGCGGTCCGGACGGTCCATGACGGGGTGCCGCGTCAAGAATCTGAGCTGGCACCCCCATGGCCGTGGCCCCTTCTGGGATATCGGCGTAGACCATGCAGTTGGCGCCGATCGTCGCGTCAGCACCGATGCGCAAGTCGGGCAGGATGCTTGCGTTGGAGCCCACGTAGGCGCGGTCGTCGACCGTCACCCGGGCATTGATCACGGCATTGGGGGCTATCACGCAGCCTTGGCCGATGCGGGAGCCGTGACCCACCACAGCACCGATCAACAGCACGGACGCCAGTCCGATGCACGCTTCCGCGCCAACAGAGACATTCTGGTAGATGGTCACGTCCGGCGCCACCTCGGCTCCGAACAGGTCGACACCGGGGTGGATCAGCGAGGTGAATGGCACTCCGTACTGTCCGATCTTCTCCCGTGCCCTGGCCCGCCCCTCGGTGGTGCGGGTGACCAGGTTGGCGACCTCGGAGCAGGCGGCGTCCACGCCGGACAGGTGGCTTATCGGACCTGCGACTTCGAGTCCGAGCCGTGTTGTGCCGTGCTTGGCCGGATCGTCATCGAGCAGCACGATCCGGTGCCATCGCGGACGCAGGCGGTTGATGGTCATGGCCAGGCGTATTCCCTCGCCGTTTCCGACGCCACAGAGGTAGAGCGCGCTCTTCATCACAGCCTCAGCCGCGTGAGCAGACGGGCTCCAGCGGCACCGAACCGGAACCGGGTCGTACGCGCTCGGCGGCGCCCGTCATCCAGTCCGTGCAGGTCTTGCAGCGCTCGGGCAGGGCGTCAAACTCGCGCGCAAGGTGAAGATCCCGATAGCCTCCCAGGCGAGCCCAGAGATCGCTCAGCGAGGCGTGCCATGCGTTTCCATCGCCTTCCTCGCCCTCGGTGTCGCCCGGGCATCGCGGAATCCGTCCATCCCAGAAGACATGCATCATGGTGATGGCCCATGGGCACGGAATCCGGTTCTCAGGGGTGATGGCCAGGCCGGTATCGAACTTGCCCCCCCAGCTGAGCTGGCGTCTGACCTTGACGACCGCGTTGAGCGCCAGCCAGTGCGCCTTGTAGGTATCGACCTCAGACGCGTTGTCGTCCATGACGATGAACTGCGTCTGGATGGCGACGGGCAGACCGCGCTCGTCGCGGCGGGCCAGCAGCCGCTCGGCATTGGCGTAGACCACGTCCCGGCTGGCCTTCACCCGGTATTTCTCGAAGGACTGTCTGGAGAACCCGTCGATGCCGAAGACGACCAGGTGCACGCCCGAATCGAGCAAGGCGTCGTCCAGCTCTGGTGTGAGCAGCATGCCATTGGTGTTGACGTTGAGCGACTGGAGGCCGACCGATCGGCCGTAGCTCAGGCAGCGAAACAGCAGCGCGGGTTCCAGCAGCGGTTCACCGCAGAAGGAGAACCAGCATTCGGTGTCCGGTGCCGTGGCAGCAATTTCGTCGGCGCACTTTTTCCAGAGTTCGAAGGGCATCACGCCCTTCGGGCGTTTCATGTTGGGGTGATGGCACATCGAACACGCCAGATTGCAGTCGGCGCAAAGCTCGACCGCAAACTTCTTGGGGAACGGAAACCGCCGTAGGGTGCTGGCGATGCCTTCGAGCTCTGCGTGGGCCATGGAACACTCCTTGTTCAGGTGGGTGCAACACCGCGGAAAAGCGACCGTGGCTGGGCACCTTAGTCCTGGCCGGACTGCCCACCTTTGACGTGGGTCAAGCGCGCATGTCTTGATCTGGCGCAAACGGTACGTGCCACGCGCTCGATGGCGTGTTGTCCGTGGCTTCAGAGTCCAAGTCGCGCTGCCAGGGACACCATGCGCGTCTGGGCTGCGGGGTCCATGGTCATGGTGCGGCCCCACTCTCTGTGCGTCTCGCCGGGCCACTTGTTCGTGGCGTCCAGCCCCATCTTGCTGCCCAGGCCACTCTCGGGCGAGGCAAAGTCCAGGTAGTCGATGGGTGTGCGCTCGATGGTGAAGCTGTCTCGCGCGGGGTCCATGCGGGTGGTGATCGCCCAGATGACTTCGCGCCAGTCGCGAACGTCGATGTCGTCGTCGACCACGACGATGAACTTGGTGTACATGAACTGGCGCAGGTGACCCCAGATGCCCATCATGACGCGACGGGCGTGGCCGGCGTAGGCCTTGCGGATGCTGACCACCGCCATGCGGTAGCTGCAGCCCTCGGGCGGCAGGTGGAAGTCGCTGATCTCGGGGAACTGGCGCTGCAGCAGGGGAATGAACAGCTCGTTCATGGCCATGCCCAGCACGGCGGGTTCATCGGGCGGCTTGCCGGTGTAGGTGGAGTGGTAGATCGGGTCGGTGCGGCGGGTGATGCGCTCGACGGTGAACACCGGGAACTCGGCCTGTTCGTTGTAGTAGCCGGTGTGGTCGCCGTAAGGGCCTTCGAGCGCGTGCTGCCAGCCGCTGGTGTGGGAAGGGTCCGGGTGGATGTGACCTTCGAGCACGATCTCGGCCCGGGCCGGCACGCGCAGCGGCACGCCGATGGCCTGGGCCACTTCGGTGCGTGCGCCGCGCAGCAGGCCGGCGAACTGGTATTCGGACAGGCTGTCGGGCACGGGCGTGACCGCGCCGAGGATGGTGGCCGGGTCGGCGCCGATGGCCACCGCCACCGGGTAGGGCTTTCCAGGATGCAGGCGGCCATGGTCACGGAAGTCGAGCGCGCCACCGCGGTGGGCGAGCCAGCGCATGATGAGCTGGTTGCGCGAGAGCAGTTGCTGGCGGTAGATGCCCAGGTTCTGGCGTGGCTTGTGCGGCCCCTGCGTGATCACCAGCCCCCAGGTGATCAGCGGGGCCACGTCGCCCGGCCAGCAGTGCTGGATGGGCAGCTGCCGCAGGTCGACCTCATCGCCTTCGATCACCACCGCCTGGCAGGGGGCGTTTCGCACCAGCGCCGGGCTCATGTTCCACAGCGAACGTGCCATCGCGCCCAGACCGGCCATGTCCTTGAGCCCACGCGGGGCATCGGGCTCCTTGAGTCGCGCCAGCAGTTCGCCGAAGCGCCGCAGTTCGCCGACCGAGGCCACCCCCATGGCGCGGGCGATGCGATCAGGGGTGCCGAACAGGTTGCCCAGCACCGGCATGGTGTGCCCGGTGGGCTGCTCGAACAGCAGGGCCGGGCCGCCGTTGCGCAGCACCCGGTCGCACAGGGCGGTCATCTCCAGATGGGGTGAGACGGGTTCGCGGATGCGGCGCAGTTGTCCGTCGACTTCCAGCTGGGCGATGAAGTCGCGCAGGTCCCTGTAGGTCATGGGGTCAGGTGGTCCGGGGCAGGCCCGTCCAGCGTCGGCTCAGGGTGTGGGGCAGTTCCAGAAGGTCCAGCACGCGGGCGATGCTGGCATCGACCAGTTCCCCGATGTCCCTGGGGCGCAGGTAGAAGGCCGGCATGGGCGGACAGACGATGCCCCCCATCTCGGTGACGGCGGTCATGTTGCGCAGATGGCCCAGGTGCAGCGGTGTCTCGCGCGACATGAGCACCAGGCGCCGCCGCTCCTTGAGCATGACGTCGGCAGCGCGTGTGATCAGGTTGTCCGTCAGGCCATGGGCCACCGCGGCCAGGCTGCGCATGGAGCAGGGGGCGATCACCATGCCATGGCAGCGGAACGAGCCGCTGGCGGGGCCCGCGCCCAGGTCGTTGACGTCGTGCAGGTGATCGGTGAGCAGACGCAGGTCGTCGGGGCCCAGGTCCAGTTCGTGCCGCAGCGTGGTCCAGCCCGGGGGCGAGACGATCAGATGGGATTCGATGTCCGGTGTCCCGCGCAGCACGTGCAGCAGGCGCCAGCCATAGATGGCGCCGCTGGCGCCGGTGATGGCCACCAGCACGCGGCGCCGGGGCACATCGGGTTCATTCATCGGTGGTGTGCGGCCGGGAGGCCATGAGCTGCTGGATGTCGGCACGCACCCGCATCAGCACCATGTCGGCCTGGTCGGGGTCGAAGTCCTCGTGCAGGCGCTTGCGCACGCCGTAGAGCTGCAGCTCGTGGTGCTGGTCGGGCGTGATGCCGTGGCGCGCCAGACAGTGCCGGGCGCAGGCGAGCTGGCAGCCGTCCAGCGCGATGACGGGGCGACCTGCCTTGGCCAGTTTGACCAGCGATGGCACGTCCCCACCCACGCCGGCGATGCAGGACATTTCTGCCGCGCCGCTGCGGTCCAGGCGCACCGCCACGTGGTTGGCCAGCTGGGCCGCGCTGGAACAACCGGAGCAGGAATAGACCACGGGCTTCTGCTGCCTGGGGGTGTTGTCCATGGCGTTCTCCTCAGGGTGCCGGCCGGAGCTTGCGTTTCAGGTGGGCCAGTACGGCACCCGGTGCAAGGCACTGCGGGTTGAAGACCGGAAGGTCCATGGCATCCAGCGCGTTCTTGACCATCAGGCCAAGCTCGGTGTCGCCTTCCATGGACAGGCGCCGGTTGAAGAACAGCGTGTCGGGGTCGTCCTGACGCCGGGCCAGACGCACGAAGTCGTGGGCGCTGGCGCTGATGGTGAGGTGGACGTCGGTTTGGGGCAGGCAGGCCTGGAAGTGGCTTCCCTGCCAGACGAAGTCGAAGCGCAGGCCCGCGTCGCGCACATGGATGCGCACGCGCTGGCCGCGCAGCCGTTGTCTGACATCGTCGGGCAGCTGGCGGGCCAGCACCAGGTTCAGGCCGGTGACCAGCAGCAGCGAGCCGGGGTAGGGCGGCAGGCGTGACAGGAGGGTCGCCACCGGGGAAGGCAGGGTGTGATGCCGGGCATGGGTGGAGGTGTCGTTCATGGGTAGCGCCGGGCGCTCAGGCCACGTAGAAAAGCAGGGTGAAGAAATGGCAGGTGCTGCCGCCGAGCACGAACAGGTGCCAGATGCCGTGCCCGTGGCGCAGCCTGTGATCGGTCGCAAAGAAGACGATGCCGCCGGTGTAAAGCGCACCGCCGGCGGCCAGCCAGGCAAACCCGTCCGGTCCCAGGGCGTGCCAGAGCGGTACGACCGCCACCAGGGCCAGCCATCCCATGAGCACGTAGATGACCAGCGACAGCATCCTGGCACCCCGGGCCAGCCAGATCTCCTGGGCAATGCCCAGGATGGCGAGGGCCCAGACGGTCCCCAGCAGGGACCAACCCCAGGGCCCTTGCAGGGACACCAGGGCAAAAGGCGTGTAGCTGCCGGCGATCAGCAGGTAAATGCTGCAGTGGTCCAGTTTGCGGAACACGGCCTTCGCGCGCCCCTGCAGCGCGTGGTAGAGCGTGGAGGCCACATAAAGCGCGACCAGCATGGTGCCGTAGATGCTGAATCCGACAATGCGCCAGGGGTCGCCGTTGATCGACGCGCCGGTGATGAGCAAGGCCGCAGCGGCCAGGGCCAGAACCGCCCCGACCAGGTGGCTGATGCTGTTGAAGCGTTCACCCTGGATCATGGTCTTCAGGCGGTGGTGAGCGCCGCGGGCTCGACCCGGTCGAGCCCGGGCCTGCCGTGCCAGTAGCCGTTGCAGTCGGCCGTGCCCTGTCCGGCGGCTGGCAGCAGGGGGAGCAGTGCCATGCGAGCGTCGGAAGGCGTGCGGCGGCCGTTTCGGATGTCGTCGTACAGCCTGACCACCTCGATCGTGTGGCGGGCTTGCGGGCTGATCCGTGCCACATCCACCGCCAGGGCCTGCAGCTCGTGCCAGGCGTCGATCAGGCTGTGCACCCGGGCCGACTGGGTCTGTATGCCGTTGAGCACCAGAAAGTCGGTCTGCTCCCGGGTCCTGAGCATCAGGCCGTCAGGGTGGTCGAGGCAGCTGAAGCCGCAGTCGTCCTTGGGCAGGTTGCGGTGCCGTGCGGTGAAACACCGGGCCGAAAAGGCCAGCGGCAGCCGGCCGTGCACGAACACCTCGGTCTGCAGACCGGCGGGACGCGCAGCTTGCAGCAGCGCCAGGTCGTCGCGCCGCATTTCCAGGGGGGCCACCCAGCGGCGGGCACCGAGCGAGGCCATCCAGTCGAGCGAGGGGCCGTTGTAGAGGTTCAGGTGCGGTCCGGCGACAAACGGCAGGCGACCGGCCACGGCGCTGACGGCGCCCATGTCGTTGGCTTCGACAGCAAAGTTGCCGTTGTCCGCCACCTTGCGCATGGCGCTGACATCGGAGCCCGACTCCAGCAGCACCATGGTCGAGAGAATGGCGGTCTTGCCCGCGTCCTGCACCAGCCGGGCCACGTCCAGCCAGTCGCCCAGACGCAGTTCATGTCGGCGCGAACAGGTGACTTCACCCAGATAGACGATGTCCACTGCCGAGTCGGTGATCGACTCGTAGAAATCGAACACCGTCTGGCGTGACCAGTAATACTGCAGGGGACCCAGTGCAAGCTTCATGTCATTTCCAGGGACGGTGGTAGGCGCCCAGCGTGTGCTGCTGGCCTTCGGCCACCTGGTCGAGTGAGGCCATCCAGCTCCCGCGTGGTGTGTAGTGCTGAGGCTGTGCCATGCACTCGTCAATGGCCTCACGCCAGACCCGGGTGACCTGGGCCACGTAGGCCGGGCTGCGCTGGCGCCCTTCGAGCTTGATGGCCTTCACGCCCATCTGGTGCAGCTGGGGCAGCAGGGTGAGCGTGTTGAGGCTGGTCGGTTCCTCGATGGCGTAGTAGTTTTCGTCGTCTTCGACGTCGAAGCGCCCCTTGCACAGGGTGGGGTAGCCGGCGCTTTCGCCCGGGCCGTAGCGGTCGATCAGCACGCCGTTCAGGCGCGACTCCAGCCCCTGGGGCGTTTCCTGCCAGCGAACGGCCTTGGCTGGCGAGCACACACCGTGGGTGTTGGGCGACTCGCCGGTGACGTAGGACGAGAGTGCGCAACGGCCTTCGACCATCACGCACAGGCTGCCGAAGCCGAACACCTCGATTTCGACCGGGGTCTTCTGCACCACCTGGCGGACCTGGTCGAGCGACAGCACCCGGGGAAGCACCGCGCGCGAGATGCCGAACTGGCGGTGGTAAAAATGGATGGCGTCGTGGTTGGTGGCCGAACCCTGCACCGACAGGTGCAGGCGCAGGCGCGGATGGCGCTGGTTCGCATACCGCATCAGGCCGGGGTCGGCCAGGATGATGGCGTCCACGCCCACGTTGACCGCCTGGTCCATGGCGCGTTGCCAGCGCTCGGGCTGGGACGCCTGCGGATAGGTGTTGAGGGCCATGAACACCTGGCAGCCGCGCGCGTGGGCGTAGGACACGCCAGCGGCCATGGCGGCTTCGTCGAAGTTCAGACCGGCGAAGTTGCGTGCATTGGTGGCGTCACGCATGCCCAGGTAGACGGCGCTGGCACCGTGGTTGACGGCTTCCTTGAGCGCCGGCAGGCTACCTGCCGGGCAGATCAGGTCCAGGGGTGTCGGGGATGGCTGGGGCAGGTCCATGCGATAACTCGGGGCGGTGAACGAGGGGCCGGTCGGGACCCGGCGTGGGGACCGGCATCTTGTCAGCGCGCGGCATCGGCGCGCTTGACCTGCATCAAGCGTGGCCGGCTTGACGCAGGTCAAGCCAGGGCTTCAGGCGCAGCACGCGTTGGCGTCCGGCTCGAAGCGGGGGAACAGCAGGTTGTTCTCCAGGTGGATGTGGCTGATCAGGTCGTTCTGCAGCTGGGCAATGCCGCTGTAGAGGGCGCGCCAGGTGTTGCAGGCGCCGGCCGGCGGTGTGGCGTCGTGCGACAGTGCCATCAGGCGATCGAGCTGCTCGCCATGGCTGGTGTGCTCGTGGCGCATGGCCATGATGGGGTGTTGGACCATGGGGGAGCCCCCGGCACGCAGCATCGGGAACAGGATCTGCTCTTCCTTGGCCATGTGGTCCAGCAACTCGTCCTGCATGTCCTCCAGGTGGTCGGCCAGGCCGGCGGGCACGTCGGGGTGGTCGCGGTGCACGGCCTCCACGCGGCGGGCCATGCGGATCAGCTCGGGCAACTGCTCGCGGTGCACGGCGTGGTAGCGCTCCAGGATGTGGTCGATCATGGCAGCGGACGAGGCGGGCACATCGGGACTCACCGGCCGATCCAGCGTGGCCAGTTCGGCCACCACCGCGTCCACCGACAGGTCCTTGCGGGCACAGGCATCGGCCAGCGACACCTGGCCGCCGCAGCAGAAGTCCAGCTTGAGGCGGCGGAACACGGCGGTGGCGCCCGGCAGTTCGACGGCGATCTGTCCGATGGCCTGGTCGGCGCGG
>JALOSN010000371.1 GCA_025458415.1 Hydrogenophaga sp. | reverse complement strand
CGTGCGCTGGCGCGCGAGAAATGGCTGTATGAACACCTGCTGGGCGAGTTGCAGGCGCATATCGATCCGCTCATCCGCCTGGCCCGCGCCATGGCCTCCCTGGATGCACTGTGCGCCCTTGCCGAGCGATCGCTCACCCTTGGCTGGAACGAGCCCACCTTCACGCCCGAGCCCTGCATCGAGATCCGCGGTGGTCGACATCCGGTGGTGGAAGCTCGCCTGAACGAAACCACAGGTGGCCACTTCATCGCCAACGACACCGTGCTGGGTGCAAAGCAGCGCATGCAGGTCATCACGGGCCCCAACATGGGCGGCAAGAGCACCTACATGCGCCAGGTCGCCGTCATCGTGCTGCTGGCCTCCATGGGCAGCTACGTGCCCGCAGCCAGTTGCCGCCTGGGCCCCATTGACGCCATACACACCCGCATTGGCGCCGCCGACGACCTCGCCAATGCACAGTCCACCTTCATGGTCGAGATGACCGAGGCGGCGCAGATCCTGCATGCGGCCACGCCCCAGAGCCTGGTGCTGATGGACGAGATCGGTCGCGGAACCTCCACCTTCGACGGCCTTGCGCTGGCCAGCGGAATCGCCGCTCACCTGCACGACAAGTCGCGCTGCTTCGCCCTGTTTGCCACCCACTATTTCGAGCTGACCGAGTTCCCGGCGACCCACCACGGTGCGGTCAATGTCCACGTCAGCGCGGTGGAAGGAGGCGGCAAAGGCGGTATCGTGTTCCTGCACCAGATCGAACCCGGCCCGGCCAGCCGAAGCTACGGCATCCAGGTCGCGCGCCTGGCCGGTGTGCCCTCGGCCGTGGTGCAGCATGCCAGACATGCGCTGGCGGCACTGGAGGCCCACAGTGAAAGCAGCCGGGTGCAGGTTGACCTCTTTGCCCCGCCGCCCGCACCACCTGAGCCCGAAACTCCGCCGGTGCTGGTCGCCCTGGCCGGCATCGACCCCGACACCCTGAGCCCGCGCGAAGCGCTGGAACAGTTGTACGCCCTCAAGAAACTCGCCGAAAAACCATGACCTACTGCGTCGCTGTCAAACTCAATGCCGGACTGGTGTTCCTGTCCGACTCACGCACCAATGCGGGTCTGGACCAGATCAGCACCTTCCGAAAGATGATCGTCTACGAAAAGCCGGGCGACCGATTCATGTGCCTGCTCTCCGCCGGCAACCTGAGCATCTCGCAGTCGGTGCGTGAAATCCTTCAGGTGGAGAAACTGCAGGACCCCGATGGCGGCGAACCGCTGACCATCTGGAATGCCAGAAGCATGTTCGACGCTGCCCGGGTGCTGGGTTCGGCCGTGCGGCACGTCTACACGCGGGACGGCGAAGCCCTCAAACGCTCAGGCGTCGAGTTCAATGTCTCGATGATCTTCGGCGGACAGGTCAAGGGCGAAGGCATGCGGCTGTTCCAGGTCTACTCGGCCGGCAACTTCATTGAGGCGACAGCCGAGACCCCTTTCTTCCAGATCGGTGAATCCAAGTACGGCAAACCTGTGCTGGACCGGGTGATCACGCCCGACACTCCGCTGGACGAGGCGGCGAAGTGCGTGCTGGTGTCCATGGACTCGACGCTCAAATCCAATCTGTCGGTCGGCCTGCCGCTCGACCTGGCCGTTTATGAGGCAGACGCCCTCAGGAGTGATCGAATCACCTGCATTGATGAGAGCAATCCGTATTTTCAGATGGTGCGCAGCACCTGGGGCCAGAAGCTGCGCGAGGTGTTCGACAGCATCGAACACCCGACATGGGATGGCAGCCACACCAACGTCCCCCTGATGTGCGAGAGCCAGGGGCGCCAGAAGCCTCTGAAGAAGATCCGCAACGAGCGAGAAAAGCTCATTTGAAGGCACGACAAGGGAACGCGCAGCGCCTGTCCCGGCATACCGGCGGCCGTTCCGGCGCCGATGGGCCGCCCCTTTTCCGGTCACCATGTCCCTGATCATTTTTTCCCACGCCAACAGTTTTCCGGCCAGCACATACGGCCTGCTGTTCCGCAGCCTGCGCTCCCGCGGACATGCCGTGCGTGCTGTGGAGAAGTTCGGTCACGACCCTCGTTACCCGGTCACCAGCAACTGGCCCCACCTCGTCCAGCAACTGGCCGATTTTGCCGCTCCCGAGATCGAGCGCCATGGCGAGGGAGCCTGGCTGGTGGGCCACTCGTTGGGCGGTTTTCTCAGCCTCATGTGCGCCGCCCGTCACCCGAAACTCGGCGGTCATGCGGTGCGGGGCGTGTTGCTGATCGATTCG
The DNA here is from genome assembly GCA_025458415.1 of Hydrogenophaga sp. GTDB lineage: Bacteria > Pseudomonadota > Gammaproteobacteria > Burkholderiales > Burkholderiaceae_C > Hydrogenophaga. The sequence continues at coordinate 2,155 of JALOSN010000371.1, read as the reverse complement.
CCGGTGCTGGGCGGCTGGCGGGCGCGGACACTGGAGCTCATCAAGCGGACCCAGCTGGTGGGTTCGGTGTCCCCCGGCAAGGTCAGCCGCAGGCGACGCTACCAATGGCCGGATGCCGCAGCCGCCTTCGAGCATTTTGCCCACAAGCGGGCCTTCGCCCGATGGGACCCGCATGTCCTGCGCGACTACATCACGCATGGCACGCGAGACGAGCAGACAGCGCAAGGTCCCCGGCGCGTCCTGTCCTTTGACCGCGAGGTGGAAACGGCCATTTACAACACCCTGCCCCACAACCTGGACCGCCTTCTGCGGCGCCATCCCCTGCAGTGTCCGGTGGGGTTCCTGGGCGGTACCCACTCGCTGGAGATGCGGCAAGTCGGCATGACCATGACCCGCAAACTGGTGGGCAGACACCCGCAGCGCATGCTCATGGTGGAGGGCAGCCACCTGTTCCCGATGGAGCGGCTGCCATCGATCAGGTGCTGGTCGCGTTGCAAAGCCGAGACGATCGTCAGAAATAGCCCCCAGGACACAGGCTTACCATCACAATGCCGTGAGGCTGGGCGGCGTATAACCGAGGCTGATCTCCTGGGTGTCCGCCCGTCACCACCGTAGCACGCCTGCATGAATTCACCCCCGCCCGCCGGATACGAAGGCTCCGCCCTGTGGCGGCGCCTTGGGGACTGGCATCCGCCCCAGCACAGCCTGTGGCTGAGGTTGGCGGTGGCGATCGCGCTGACCCTGCTGGCAGCCGGCATCCGGATCGCTCTTGCGCCGGCCGAGTCCGGTGGCCGGTTCATCACCCTGTCGCTCGCGGCCGCGCTGTCTGCGCTGTACGGCGGCCTCGCCGCTGGCATCCTCAGCACACTGCTGGGTATGCTGGTGGTGAACTTCATGCTGATTCCGCCCTACGGATCGCTGGCCTTCGACAACCCGGTCGAAGCCTTCTGGCTGAACCTGTGGCACCTGCTGACCCAGGTGGTGGTGGTCGGTGCCATCTGGTGGATGCAGGGGCAGAACCAGAGGTTGCGAGGACTGCACCGGGAACTGGAGACCAGCCGCAAGCGGTTCCGTGACACCTTCGAATTCGCCGCCGCCGGCATCACGCAGGTCGATCTTCAAGGTCGCCTGACGATGGTAAACCAGACCTTCTGTCAGATGGTGGGTTACACACCGGAAGAACTTATGCAGATGCGCTTCCAGGATTTCACCCATCCGGACGACATCCGCCCCGACGAAGCCATGCTGCAGCAGATCCTGCGCGGGGAACGGGACCGCTATTCCATTGAAAAGCGCTACGTGCGCAAAGACGGCCAGCTGGTCTGGGCCCACCTCACCGTGGCCGTTGTTCGACGGAGCCCGGATGTGCCCGAGTATTTCGTCTCGGTGGTCCAGGACATATCGGCCATCAAGACGGCCGAGGCTGCGCTGCGCACCAGCGAGCGACTGATGCGGCAGGCCCACACCCTTGCCGGGCTGGCCAGCTGGCGATGTTCCAGCCGACCGGTTCCGGACGCTGGACAACTCCTACCGGCAACTGGGATTGCCCTGGGCGGAGTTCTCCGGAAGCGACCTGCTGGCCCTCACGCACCCTTCGGACCGGGAGCGCATCCGCAAAGACTGGACGGACGCCGTCAGGGGCCTTCGCCCCTACAACTCGACCTACCGCGCCAGGATCGATGGCCAGGACCGCTGGTTCAGTGTGCGTGCCGAATTCGAACGGGATTCGGAAGGCCGCGCGGTACACGCCTTTGGCGTGACCCAGGACGTCACGGAGCGCAAGGTGGCGGAGCGACAAATCCAGCGGCTCAATGCCTCGCTTGAGCAGAAGATCCGTGAGCGCACGCGCGAACTCAAGGATGCCTACGACGAGCTCGAAAGCTACTCGTACGCGGTCGCGCATGACCTGCGCTCGCCCCTGCGCCTGATCAACGGATTCGCGCAGGCCCTGCAGGAAGACAACCCGGCACTGGATTCGGGCAGCCGCCGTCACCTCGACCGCATCATGCAGGCAAGCCGCAAGATGGGCTTGCTCATCGACGGACTGCTCAAGCTGGCCCAGGTCGGCCGGGGTGAACTGCAGCGCCAGCCGGTGAACCTGAGTCTGATCGCCACCCGGATGCTGGAAGAGCTGTCTGCCGAATCACCGCAAAGG
>JALOSN010000370.1 GCA_025458415.1 Hydrogenophaga sp. | reverse complement strand
CCACGAGGTGCCGGGCTATGGCCGTGCCCGCTTCGCCGCCGATGATGCGCTGACCGATGCCCTGGAGCTGGCCTGCGATCGCATGCTGCATGCCTTGCCGGGCCGTCTGCCAGCGGCCACCGTCCAGGCATTCGGCCTGCAGGCACCGCGCCTGCACCAGGGGCTGCTGCTCAGTGGCGACCGATTCGTGTCCACCACCGCAGAGAGCCAGGCCCTGCAGCGCGAACTGCCCGAGGCGCTGGCGGTCGAGATGGAGGGCGCGGCCTTCGCCCAGGTCTGCCACGACTTCGGTGTGCCGCTGGCCGTGGTGCGCACCATCTCCGATCGGGCCGACGACGCCGCCCATGTGGACTTCCCGCGCTTTCTGCGCGAGGTCGCCAGCCGCTACAGCGCAGCGGTGATCGAAGCCTTGTTCGACCACTGAGCTTGCAGCGGCGGAGCGTGGGGGCGAGAGCGACCGCAGCGAAGGGCCGCCCCGAGCCAGGTCAGCCCCCTCGGGGGGCAGCGACCCGCGCAGCGGCGGAGCGTGGGGGGGGGCCACGGCGACCGCAGCGAAGGGCCGCCCCGAGCAAGGTCAGCCCCCTCGGGGGGCAGCGACCCGCGCAGCGGCGGAGCGTGGGGGCCACGGCGACTGCAGCGAAGGGCCGCCCCGAGCAAGGTCAGCCCCCTCGGGGGGCAGCGACCCGCGCAGCGGCGGAGCGTGGGGGCCTGTTTCCCTACCTCAACCAGCCCCGCTTGCGGAAGTACAGCATGGGAACAGCAGCTGACAGGATCATCAGCCCGATCGCGAACGGGTAACCCAGTTTCCACCCGAGCTCGGGCATGAACTGGAAGTTCATGCCATAGCTGCTGGCCACCAGGGTCGGCGGCAGCAGCGACACACTGGCGACCGAGAAGATCTTGATGATCTTGTTCTGGTTGATGTTGATGAAACCGACGGTCGCATCCATCAGAAAGTTGATCTTGTCGAACAGGAAAGCCGTGTGGCCGTCCAGCGAATCCAGGTCGCGAAGGATCTGCCGGGCATCCTCGAACTGTTCGGCGCTCAGCAGGCGGCTGCGCATCATGAAGCTGACCGCGCGCCGGGTGTCCATCACGTTGCGGCGGATGCGGCCTGACATGTCCTCGTGCCGGGCAATGGCACTCAGGGCCTCGCCCAGCGCGCTGTCGGTCGCCTCGCTGGAGAGCACCTTGCCACTGACCTCCTCCAGATCGTCGTAGATGTCCTCCAGCGTGTCGGCGCAGTACTCGGCATCGGCGTCGAACAGCATCAGCAGCACATCCTTGGCATCCTCGATCAGACCGGGCATGCGCCGTGCACGCATGCGCAGCAGGCGGAACACCGGCACATCCTCGTCGTGGATGGAAAACAGCACGCCCCGGCTCTTGAGGGTGTCGTTGTGTTCGTTGAGGATGAAGGCCACCCGGACCGCGCGCGGATCTTCGGGGTCGTCGATCAGGAAGTCGGAGCGCACATGCAGTTCGCCGTTGTCCTCCTCGAAGAAGCGGGCCGATTCCTCGATGTCCTCGTCCATCGCGTCGTCGGGAATGGACAGGCCGAAATGCTGCTTGACCCAGCGCCGCTCCTGCGGCGTGGGCGATTCCAGATCGACCCAGATCGGCTTGAAGCGGGCCAGTTCCTCCAGGGACTCGATTTCTTCCTGGAACAGGCGGCCATTGGCCAGGGTGAAGACATTGAGCATGGCGGCTCCTGCGGTCGGTGCGGTGAACGGTGCCGGCGCGGGCAGCGCCAGGACGGAGGAGAAGGCGCTTTCAGCCTGCCTCGGGTCCGTTCGCGGCCGCAGGCGAGCGACCGGATCAGGCGAACGCAGAGACCGCTGAAAGCACACAACTGGGTGGTGTGCTGTCCATGTTGCAGATCCTGATGGGAGAAGGCCCGATTATGGCACCGGCGGGACGGACGCCGGTGCCTGCCATGCGGAGGAAAGGAAGCGCATCAGCTCCTCGTGTCGCCGCCACGCATCAGCTTCACCCAAGGCCACCAGCGCCTGGACGAAGTCGGGCTCGAACAGCAGGTAGCTGGCCAGGGCGGCGGCGCTGCCGGCCGCGCTGCGGTGGGTGTCCAGCGCGCCCAGGCCCACCAGGGTATGCCGCGTGGCCCGTGGCAGTGCGCCGATGTGCTTGCGCGCCAGTTCGTCGAGCGACAGGCTGGGCTGGATCGCGAACACGTCCACCGGCCGGTAGGGCAGGGCGGCGGCCAGTTCGGGAGGCAGGCTGGCCAGCGTCTGGCTGACCCGCTGCACCTGCTCGACATCGGACTGCAGGGTGTCATGGAAGACGCTGGCCATGGCATGGCCCGCGATCGTTCCCGCGGTCGGCTCGTCGCCGGCGTCGCGCCCGACCAGTCCCGCGCGTTGCGGCTGGCCGACACCGATCACCAGGATGCGCCGGGCACCGAAGTGGATGGCCGGCGACAGCGGGGTCAGCTGGCGCATCGAGCCGTCGCCAAAGTACGCCTTGTGCCCCTCCACCCACAATGGAACCGCCGGAAACAGAAAAGGAATGGCGCTGGAGGCCATCAGGTGTTCGATGGTCACCGGCTGGAAACTGGCATGGCGCCCCGGCCGGTGCCAGGGTTGCGCCGGGTGGTCTTCGTGGGTCTGACAGAAGGTCCAGTGTTCGCCGGTGGTGTAGCTGGACGCGGTGACGCCCAGGGCATCGATCCGGCGGCTGCGCAGCGCCCGCTCCAGCCCCTCAAGGTCGATCGTGCGGTGCAGCGTGTTGACCAGCGGCATGGTGTCCAGCAAGGCGCGGTGCCGCCGCACCTGGCGGGCCAGGGTCCAGCCTGCCAGCACCCGGTTGGCGCGCACCCAGGAGGGCGCGTCGAGCCGGTAGACCTGTTCCGAGCGCAGCTCACCCCAGAATGTCGCCAGCGACACCAGGGCCTGCAGGCCGTCGCCGCTGCGCCCTGCCAGATAGGCGGCATTCAGGGCACCAGCCGAGGTGCCGAACAGCCAGCGGAACGGAAACCCCTGCGCGCCAGGTCCGCCCTGGCGAGCGAGCATCGCGGCCACCGCCTTGAGCACCCCGGCCTGGTAGGCCGTGCGCGCGCCGCCGCCCATGAGCACCAGAGCGCAGCCCGGCTGCTCGGCGCCCGGCAGCCGGTCTGGTATCAGGGTGTGTGAGATCAGGGTATCGAGGGACACTGGCAGGTGGCGGTGCGGCAGTGCCACGACTGCGGGTACAGTGGCCCGCTCATCATGACACAAGCCCCACTGTCCTTGCGCCGCGAGCGATGGCTGCTGATCACGCTGGCCGGTATCCAGTTCACGCACATCCTCGATTTCATGATCATGATGCCGCTGGGACCGCAGCTGACCCGGCTGTTCGGCATCAGCGACGCGCAGTTCGGG